>DATHGS010000114.1:0-14008 GCA_035490155.1 Candidatus Methylomirabilota bacterium
CCGATGGTCTTCCAGTACAACCCGCTGATCCATTTCATGGAGGTCAACGCCGAGCGCGAGGTGATCTGCACGGTCAGCCGCCTCGACTTGCTCGCCCCAAGGATCCGCTACAACGTCCACGATCAGGGTGGCATCGTCGAGTTCGGGAAGACGAAGAAGGTCCTCGCGAGCTTCGGCTACGACATCGACACGCTCGGCCACTCGCCGGAGACCGCAGGCCCGCGCGGCCAGCTGCCGTGGGTCAAGCCGATCCCCCTGCCTTTCCTGTGGATCCACGGCCGGCGCGACGCGACGATCAGCGTCATGGGCTCGAATATCTACCCGGAGGACATCGAGTCGGTCGTCTATCGCGACGCGGAGCTCGTGCCTCGGCTCCATTCGTTCCTGCTGTCGGTCGTCGACGACGTGACCGGGACGCCGCGCCCGCACGTCGCTCTCGAGTTGGTCGACACGGAGGGTGTCGACGACGCCTGGCGCGAACGACGGGCCGACCGACTGCGCGACGGGCTCTTCGAGCTGAACATCGACTATCGATCGTCGGTCGGCGAGTTCCCCGAGGCGATGCGCCCGATCGTCGAGACCTTCGCGGTGGGCGAGGGCCCCTTTGCCGCCGACGCCCACCGGATCAAGCAGCGACGGATCGGGGCCGCGCCACACTGAGTGACTGAGCACGTCCGGGCCGCGGTATGGAGCTCGACGGGGCCGCGGTGGTGATCGCCAGCCTGTAGCCTCGGGGCATGCGCCAGCCTCGCTCGCCCGAACCGGTCGCGGGTCCGGCTGGCAGCGTCGCCGAAGTGCTCGTCGCCGCCCTTCGCCTCGGGCTGACGTCGTTCGGTGGCCCGATCGCCCACATCGGCTACTTCCGGCGGGAGTACGTCACGCGGCGCAGCTGGCTCGACGAGGCGTCGTTCGCGGATCTCGTCGCGCTCTGCCAGTTCCTGCCGGGGCCCGCGAGCAGCCAGCTCGGGATCGCCATCGGCACCCGTCGGGCCGGTCTCCTCGGCGGCCTCGCCGCCTGGCTCGGTTTCACCCTGCCGTCGGCGGTGGCGCTCACGATCTTCGGGCTTGCCACCGTGTCATCCGACATCGCCGCGGCCGGCTGGGTTCACGGCCTCAAGCTGGCGGCGGTTGCGGTCGTCGCCCAGGCGGTCTGGTCGATGGCGCGGACGCTCACGCCCGACTGGTGGCGGCGGGCGATGGCGATCGTGGCTGTCGCGATCGCCCTGGTGTGGGCGACGCCGTTGAGCCAGGTGGCGATCATCGCCGCTGGCGCGCTCGTCGGGCGACTGACCCTTTGGCCGGCCGCCGTCGCGTCGGGGGTCGGCGAGGCGAGCCCTGTTTCACGCCGGGTTGGCGTGTTATGCCTCGCCGCGTTCGGCGCGCTCCTCCTCCTGCTGCCCGTGGCGCGCGCTGCCGACGGCCAGCCGATCGCCCTGTTCGAGAGCTTCTTTCGAGCCGGCGCGCTCGTCTTTGGCGGCGGCCACGTGCTCCTGCCGCTGCTCAATGCCAGCGTCGTGGCGCCGGGTTGGGTGAGCAGTGACCAGTTCCTCGCGGGCTACGGTGCGGCCCAGGCGGTCCCGGGGCCCCTGTCGACGTTCGCGGCCTATCTCGGGACCGTCTCGGCGGTTCCGCCGAACGGGATCGCCGGGGCAACGATCGCGACCGTCGCGATCTTCCTGCCGTCGTTCCTGCTGATCTTCGGCGCACTCCCGTTCTGGGACTGGCTGCGAACGTCCACCGGCTTCCGCGGTGCGCTGGCGGGGACGAACGCGGCGGTCGTCGGGATCCTCGCGGCCGCGCTCTACAACCCGATCTGGACGAGCGCGATCGACGCCCCGATCGATGTCGCCGTGGCGGCGGCCGGGCTGGCCCTCCTGGTCCGCAGGACGCCGCCGATCGTTGTGGTCGTGCTCGCGGCGGTCGCAGGCGAGCTCATCGCACGCGCAGGTGCCGCCGGCTGAGGCGTTTCGTGCAGGCGCGAGGCACGCTGCGAGGCCGGGCCGTCGCGGCTTTGACACGCCGGGAAGCCCCCGCGAGAGGCGGACCGACGCCCCCCGCGGCGACGATCGCCTCGTCATGGCTTCCCAATCCCCCGTTTCCGACCGTTTCAACGCGATCGCCGACAGGCTGACCCGAGCGCTCGGCTCGATGCAGGCCCTCATCGGATCGGTCGTGCTCGTCGTCGTCTGGGCCCTGACCGGGCCGATCTTCAGGTTCTCGGACACGTGGCAGCTGTTCATCAATACGACGACGACGGTGGTCACGTTCTGGATGGTCTTCGTGATCCAGAACAGCGCCAACCGCGAGGCGAAGGCCACCCAGCTGAAGCTGGACGAGCTCATTCGAGCGCTCGCCGACGCTCGCAATGACTTCATCGCCCTCGACCGCGCGCCGGAGGAGGTCCTCGTCGAGCGCGAACACGAGTTCGAGGAGATGGCGAAGACACCCGGCGGCAGCCCGAGCCGGCCGACGGACCCGGAGAGCAGCACGCGCTGATCGTCTCGCGTCATCGAGCCACATGGCGCAGGGCGAGGTGCTCCCCTACCCTTGGACGATGCCAGCCATCCGCTTTCCGATCCGCATCGGCCGTCGTTCGCGACCCTATCTGCGCCTCTGGACGGTCCGACCCGACACGGCCTTCGCCGAGCTCAACGACGACATCGAGGTCCACTTCGGCCGTTTCCGGATCCGGACGCCAGTCGCCAACCTCGCCTCGTGGCGGATCGAGGGGCCGTTCCTCTGGATCACCGCGATCGGGATCCGGCGGAGCATCCGGCACGGCGACGTGAGCTTTGCCGGCAGCCCACATGGCGGCGTTCGGATCGATTTCCGCGAGCCGGTGTCCTGGGGTCGAATGAAGGTCCCGGCGATCTACATCGGCGCCGACGATCTGGACGGCCTCGCCGCCGAGCTGACCCGGCGCGGCATCCCGGGTACTGATGCTCGCCGCGAACTTCGCCCCTGACCGTCAGGCGGCAGGGCCCCTGTCCCGGCTGTTCGGAATCGGCGGCGACGGCTGACGTCGGCTCAGGGTGAGGGGGCGGCCGGAAGTGACGGAGCCGGGAAACCCGGAGTCGATTCGGCCGCGGTCTCGACCGCCGGTAGCCTGTCGGCCCGGAAGCGTTCGATCAGGCGCGTGTACTCCGGCAGGCCTCGCTCGTAACCTATCGCCCAGAAGCCCGCGCCCGCCAGGCCTCGATCGTTCGCCAGGCGAAGCTTCGGCGTCAGGCTCATCGGCGTGTCGAGATAGATCGCCCGCCAGCCCGCTCCGTCCGGCACCGCCAGGAAGTCGACCGATTCGACCGGATCGTAGGTCTGGGCGGGCGCGGCCCCGGTCAGGAGATCGAGATTCCTGCGCGGGATCCAGACTGCGCCGCGACCCGTCGCCGCGGCACCCTGCTCGGGTGAGGCCACCGGCCAGGCCATGCCATAGAGCGGCAGGCCGAGGATCGTTCGCTCGACCGGAACGCCGGCCGCCCGATAGAGGTCGAGCGACCAGGGGAGATCCTTCACGCCGTCGTGGCGATCGAGCGGCGCCGACGCTCCCGGTGCCGAACCAGCGGTCCGGTAGTCGTAACCCATGACGAAGACCCGATCCGCACCCGCGACCGATGCCGCCGCTGCCATCGCCGCCCCGCCTTCGTTGGCCGTCGTCGCGACGGACACCTGGGCTTTGGGGATCGCGACCCTCAGCGCCTCGCGAAGTCGGCCGACGAACAGCCCGTATGCCGGAATGTCGCCGGTGGCGAGTTGCTCGACGTCGACATTCAGGCCGTCCACGCCGAGATCCGTGGCGAGACGAACGAGCTCGGCGATCGTCGTGTCCTGGGCCTTGAGCGAACCGAAGAACGAGCTGTTCTTGGTCTCGCCAAAGGAGCTGTAGACGAGCTCGGTCCGCGTTCCACGAGCCCTGGCCTCGCTGATCATTCGGCGCCCGATCGGCCCGTCGATCCGGCGATATCCAACGGCGGTGGTCGCGAGGTGGCCGCCACGGCCATGGGTGACCGAGAAGAGGCCGAGGGTCGAGAGATCCGTGCTCGCAAGGTGGTCGGCGATCCCTGCGTCCATCTCCCAGTAGGGCACGAAGCCATAGACCTCGTGACCGGGCGGCGGCGGTGGGAGCTCGCCGCCGAGGAAAGTCGATGGGCTGGCACTCGACGCGATCTCGGCGATCGCCGAACGGGTCGGGCCAAGAACGACGCTCGTTACGACGGCCGCCGCGACTCCGAAGGCGAGAACAGCGACGATGACGGGCCGTCGGCGCATCGCCATGGGTCTCCGTATCGCCATGGGTCGGCGCATCGACATAGGGTGAGCGGGCGGCGTCGACCGGTCAAACGTGCCGATGCCGCCGGACGAACGAAGGCCGCGATCCGGAATTGTGGATCGCGGCCCTCGAATGATTCCCCCGGCGGTAGGCCGGCCCGCAAATCATACACGCGTCGGGTGGCCCTCAACACGCCGATCCACTAGCCGTTGACGAGAGCGGTTTGGGGGAAGGGCTACACTGGGCGGAATTGGTGCCCGCTATGGGCGCGATCGAAGCGAGGAACGGATGGCGAAGCACTCAAAGCGAGAGCGCGAACGGCGTGCCCAGGAAACGGAACGAGTCCGCGAGATCGAGGGCGCATGGCTTCGAAGCCTGCCGGCTGCAACGGCCCAGGCGTTCGCCGCGTCCGTGAAGGCAGCCCGCGAGCGACCGCCGCGCGAGCGCCCCGCAGACATGGCGCCCGGCACGCAACCGCGACCGCCCCGACCCGGCCACGAGCCACGCCCACCGAAGGACGCTCCCCGCTCCGGCGGCCGAGAGCGATGACCGTCACCATCGCGACCACCCACCGCTGACGAGAGGGACCACAGACCAACGTGCGAAAACGAAAGGTCACGTATCCGACTCCCCGTAACAAGAAGGCCCCACCAGCGACCGTCGAGCCCGTCTACGTCCGACCGAGTGTCGTCGCCATCGATCTGACCGCCGGAGCCGGCGGCGGAGCGTTCGCCATCGGCGACCGGGTCCGGATCATCGGATCGGGTCTCTACAACGGCGAGGCCGCAGTCGTCGAGTCGCTCCCCGGCGGGGTGATCCCGTCGGCTCTCGTCAGGACCGAAGGCGGCCGAACCCGCCGGGTCCGAACGATCGACCTCGAGAAGATCACCGCCCAGGGCTGAGACGACGATCGCCCGACCCCGGGCTCGCCCGGTACAGGGCACTGACGCGCAGCGTCCCGCACCTTCGATCAGCTCCGCGCGGCCAGGTACTCCACGCGCAAGAGTTCGGCGACTTCCCGAGCCTCCGCCCACGCCTTCGAGCCCATCTCGGCTCGACCGGCCGTTGCCTGGGCCGCCTGCCAGGCGAGGAGGAGCTCTTCCGGCGTGGCGCCGGCTACCGCCGCGTCATAGGCGGCGCTCGCCAGCCGGGCCCGCTCCTCGGTGTTGTTGGCGTTGCCGACGGCGACGGCGGTGCGCTCCGACTCGAGCCAGAACGCAGCGAGTCCCTCGATCGAGTCGTCCGCTGACTCGCCGGCCGAATCGTCGGACCGTGGCTCGCCGGGATCGTCGACGTCAACCACGCTCCGTTCGCCTCCCCTGTGCCGGTTGAGCATCGCGATCGACGCTGAGGCGACGGCCACGGATCGTCGCCCCTCGCAACGCGGCGATGACGCTATCGGCCACCGGAGCCGCGACGTCGACGAGCGAGAACCCGTCGGCGATCTGGATCGCCCCGACGGCGCCGCCGCCCACGCCGGCCTCGTTCGTGATCGCGCCGACGAGGTCACCCGGCCGCATCCCGGCCTCCCGGCCACCACCGACGATCAGTCGAACCCAATCCGCATCGTCGTCGCGCCGGCCGGGCGCCGACCGGCCGCCGGGCGCCGACGTGGCGCGCGGGGCTGACCTGCCGGCGGCCAAAGGACCGGCACCCGCCGGCGGACGGCCGGGCCCGGTCCGTCGCACGGCCGGAGACCGCGGTCCGCTGGTGCCGACGCCCCTGCTCGGCCCGGCTCCCCTGGCGGTTCCGGATCGGTCCCTGAAGGCCCCGGTGGGCGCCCGGATCCCCGGCCGGCCGGTGCCGCCCGGGCGTCCTTCCCGGCGCGGTTCGGGGCCCGTCGGCAGCCAGGCGGCGGCGAGCTCCGGCTCGTCACGGTCGTGACCTTCGGCCGCATTGGCCAGCGAGACCGCGGCGAGGGCGATGTCGACGAGGTCGAACTCCTCGCTGAGGGGTTCGACGACGCCGCGGAACCGCTCGAAGTCGTCGCCGACGAGGGCCTCGCGGAGGTTCGCCCGGAGCACGTCGAGCTGCCGCTCGCGCAGGTCGGCGACGGTCGGCAACCGGGCGATCTCGAGCCGGGTCCGGGTCGACGTCTCGATGTTCCGCAGGAGTCGGTGCTCGCGCGGCTCAACCAGGGTGATCGCCGTCCCTTCGCGGCCCGCCCGGCCGGTCCGGCCGATCCGGTGGACATATGCGTCCGGGTCCGACGGAACGTCGAAGTTCACGACATGGGAGACGTGGTCGATGTCGAGGCCCCGAGCGGCGACGTCGGTCGCGACGAGGACGTCGAGCGAGCCATCTCGGAAGCGGCCCATCATCCGGTCGCGCTGCTCCTGCGACAGCCCACCGTGGAGGGCGCCGGCGTCGTGGCCGCGGCTGCTGAGCGCGGCCGCCAAGTCGTCGACCTCGCCACGCGTCCGGGCGAAGACGAGGGCCGAGGCCGGATCCTCCACATCGAGGAGACGGCACAGCGCGGCGAGCTTGTCGGCTCGCTTCACGACGTACGCAACCTGGCGGACAAGGGCAATGCCGTCGCCGGCGTTCTTCTCCGCGTGGACCGTGACCCGGATCGGCGTCTTGAGGTGGCGATCGGCGATCCGGCGGACGGTTGGCGAGATCGTTGCCGAGAAAAGGGCCGTCTGCCGTTCGGCCGGGATGGCACCGAGGATCGCCTCGAGATCCTCGGCGAAGCCCATGTCGAGCATCTCGTCCGCCTCGTCGAGGACGACGATTCGGACGGCATCGAGCCGGAGGCTGCCGCGGGTCAGGTGATCGACGGCCCTGCCGGGAGTCGCGACGATGACGTCGACGCCGCGCCGCAGGCCGCGCAGCTGCTGGCCGATAGGTTGGCCGCCGTAGACGGGCAGGACACGGACGCCCAGGTTCCGACCGTACCGGGTGAGGGCCTCGGCGACCTGCATCGCGAGTTCGCGGGTCGGAACGAGGACGATGGCCGAGGCGCCGCCGTCGGGCGCCCGACCGACCTCGAGCGCCTGCAGCATCGGCAGGGCAAAGGCGGCCGTCTTGCCGGTCCCGGTCGGTGCCTGGGCGAGCAGGTCACGCCCGGCGAGGAGCGGCGGGATCGCCTCACGCTGGATCGGCGTCGGCTCCTCGTAACCTAGTTCGCCGAGCGTCGCCAGAAGGGGCGTCGCAAGACCGAGACCGACGAAGGCCGATGGTTCGGTCGGCGGAACGACCCCGACCGCGGAGGCTTCGGCGTGGGTGGGGGCAGAGGAATGGGCATCGGTCATCTGAGTCGCATTGTCGTTCAGAACAGGCCGAGCCATCGGTGGGCCCCCGCGACTCGCGGCGCGACGAGCCCGTCGTCGCCGATTCCAGGAGCGACCGGGGTCGGGAAAACGAAGGTCCGGCCGCGCTGAGCGCGACCGGACCTCGATCCTGCGCGGGTCGCGGTGTCAGCCGTAGAAGTCGGTCACCAGACGGGTCCGGCTTCCGTATCGCCAGATTCCGATCCCGATGTAGTGATACCGGCCGTTCTTCATGTTCAGCCAGTGACCACCGTTCGTCGACTTCTCGGCCTGCATCCGCAGGTGCGACGCGAGAACGGACGCTTTGGCCGACGCGTAACCGTCGCCGCAGCCGATGTTCTCGCCCCACGACCACGAAGTGAACCCGGCCCGCCGCAAGCGGTAGCCCGGATCGTGGTCGGCGAAGTGACTGCAGATGCCCCTGACGGCGAGGAGCTTGGCATACGGGCGGGAGGCCCGATCCGAGATGCCGGCGCTCAGTCGCAGTGGGGCAACGTAGCGGCTGTAGCGTCCGCTGCCATAGCCTCGGCATGTCCCGTTGCTGAGCACCCAGCCGCCCGTCCGGGTGCAGTTCACGAGGGAGAGGTAGTAGACCTCGACCGAATACCACGGTTTGTAGATTGTCGAGGTGGTGACTGTCGTTCCGGTCGCCCCGCTGGAGATCGACAGTGGACTGATCGTCGTGGCTTCCGCAGATGCGACGCCGATCGCCGCGAGGAGCGAGGCCGAGAGCATGACGCTCAGGGCAAGGCGCGTTCGACGGCTGCGGCCACGATAGCTGGCGCGATTGGGATCGCGAGACGCCCTCTGGGCGCCGGTTGTCGGAACGAGCAAAACTCGTGCCTCCTCTCTGCCAGAGGCCATGCCTGGGGACATGGCGACGGTGGGGGGGCCGAACGGCAGATCAAGGAGGCACGGAGATTCCGCGTGTCATCCGGAAGGGCGGTGGGGGGACAGTGGCCGGGGGAGCGGCCACGGGGGCTACCCGCTGACGGGCTCGAATCTGCCGGAGCGGCGATCTTTTGTTGTCAGCCTTCCGAAACGGGATCTCTCGGCCGAGTATGCCGTCTGGAATGAATCGACGCATCCCCCAGATGCACGATCAGGCCATTCCTGGCCGGTCCTCGGTCAAAACCGCGGTGCGTTCTGGCACCGGCGCAGACCGGTCGCCGATCCGACCTCGAGCCGGCGGGGCCGTCGGCGTCAGGCGGCGGCGGCCAGACGCTGAGGCATGTCGATGGCCGGCTCCGCTTGCTCCGGGCCCGAAAGGCCACCCACCCGGCACTCGATTGCCGAACCGATCACGAGCTCACCGTAGGCTCACGGCGATCGCGGCGATATCCACCGCTCGAGTCCCGTGGCGAGGCGCGAAGTCACCTCGGCGCATCAGCCGTTTCGATGACTCAGGCGGTCCCCGCCGTTTCGTCGCCGTCGGTCGCTCCGTCGCGGGTCGCATCAACGGGGGTCGCTCCACCCCGGGTCGTATCGGCTGGGGTCGCTCCGTCGCGGGTCCCATCCTCGCTGGCGCGGGCGATGACCGTCAGGATCTCGGGGCCGTACTTCTCGAGCTTCGCCGGACCCATGCCCCTGACCCGGCGCAGCGCGGCCAGCGTCTCCGGCTGAGCCTCCGCGATCGAGGCGAGGGTCGAGTCGTGGGCGACCACGAAGGCGGGAACGGCGTCGCCGCGGGCACGTCCGGTTCGCCACGTTCGGAGCGCGGCGAGGAGCGGCGAATCACCGTCCCGTGGGCTCGCTGGAGCGAACCCGTCCGGCAGGATCACGACCCGGCCGCCCCGGCCCGCGCGGCCGTCGCGTCCGTCACGTCCATCGCGCGAGTCGCGGCCTGCGGCAGCCCGGGACCGACGGGGAACCAATCCTGCGAGGAACCGGCTCGGCTTGCGCCGCGTGTCGCGACCGCGGGTCTCGCGCTGGTCCGCCCATGACAAGGCGAGATGAAGGCGGGCCCGGGTGATCCCCACGTAGAGGAGCCTGCGCTCCTCGTCGATCGCGTCTTCGTCGTCGAGCGCCTGGCGAATCGGCAGTGAGCCCTCCTCGAGCATCGGCAGGTAGACCGCGTCCCATTCGAGCCCCTTCGCCCGGTGGTATGTCGCGAGCTCGATGCCGTCCGCACCGCCCGCGCGTTCCGTCGCCGCCCTCCGCTCCAGCTCGCCGAGAAAGGCGGCCCGGTCGGTTTCAGGGTCCGCGGCGACGAGGTCGTCGAGGATCCCGAGCAGGGTGTCGAGGGCCGCCGAGCGCTCGCGGGCCTCCTCACCCGCTGGCGCGACCCGCTCGTCGTGGCCGAGCTCCCGCGCCCAGACGGTCCTGACCTCGTCGCCCAGGCTCGTGCCCGCGGCCGGGCGGCCGCGGCGAACGAGCTCGATCGCCGCGCGAACGTCCGGCCGACGGTAGAACCCGACGCCGCGGACGCGGTAACCGATCCCCGCTCGTGTGAGAGCCGTTTCGATCGGCTCGAGCTGGGCGTTCATCCGGACGAGCACCGCGATCTCGGGTGCCGGCGTGCCCCCGGCGACCAGCCGCCGGACCCACGCCACGAGGGCCGCCAGCTCGGCCTCGGCGGTCCGATGACCCGCGATCGTCGGTTGCGGGCCGGAGGGCTTTGTCGCCGTCAATCGCTTCGTCCGCCCGGAGCTCGCGATGAGCCGGTTCGCGAACTCCAGGACCTCCGGGCTCGAGCGATAGTTTTCCGTCAGCGCGACGACCCGTGCGCCGTCGTGGCGGTCGGCAAAGGTCGTGAGGAAGGTCGAGCTCGCTCCGGCAAATGTGTAGATCGTCTGATCCTCGTCGCCCACGACGCAGATGTCGCGGCCGTCGCCAAGCCACAGCTCGAGCAAGCGCTCCTGCAGCGGGCTCGTGTCCTGGTACTCGTCGACGCTGAACCAGCGCTTCCGGGAGCGGATCGTGGCCGTCGCTTCGCGATCGTCCTCGAGCAGGCGGATTGCCTCGCCGAGCATGTCGTCGAAGTCGATCCGGCCGGCCCGGGTCTTGGCTCGCTCGTAATCGCCGAACACGC
Source organism: Candidatus Methylomirabilota bacterium (assembly GCA_035490155.1). Classification (GTDB taxonomy): domain Bacteria; phylum Chloroflexota; class Limnocylindria; order Limnocylindrales; family CSP1-4; genus CF-46. The sequence goes on from DATHGS010000114.1 coordinate 10,571, forward strand.
GGATGAAGAGGTCAACCGGGATCGGAGGCTCGCGGTCGGCTGCGACTGCGTCGCCGTAGGCGCGGGGATCGAGCTGGCGACTCTTTGCCCACTCGATCTCGTCGGCAAGGTCTTTCGCCGCGGTGAAGCGATAGTGACCGGGCAATCCACGGGCGAGACGGATGAGGATCGGCAGCTTCGAGTCGAGGATCTCGGGCAGCGGCGCCCCATCGTGGCGGAGTGGCCAGAAGTGGCGCAGCTGGCTGAGCGCGTGGGCGTGGACGGTCCGGGCCGTCACGCCCGGCAACCCGAGTCCGCGGAGACGCTGCATCATCTCGCCGGCGGCCTTGTCCGTGAACGTCACCACGAGGACCTGGTCCGCCGGCACGGCACCGCTGGCGATGGCGAAGGCAGTTCGCCGGCTGATCACCCGCGTCTTGCCGGTTCCCGCTCCGGCGATGATCGCGAGCGGGCCGTCGACGGCGCGGACGGCCTCCAGCTGTGCGTCGTTGAGGTCGTCGAGGAGGCGATCGGCAGGCGCGCTGCTGGACACGACCCAAGGCTAGCAGCCGCCGCTCATCGGCCGATCATCGACATCGGTGGCCCGTCACCCGGACCTCCCCCGAATCTCCGCGGGACATCCGTGGCGCCTCCATACCCCGCCCACAATTCGGGCCGAGGATGACGTCATCAGGCGGTCAGATGATCGCCACCACACACGGAGAAACAATCGACATGAACGGACGAAGCATCGCCCGACTGATGCTGACGCTGGTGATCATCGGCGGCGCCGTCTTCCTCGGCGTCGGTGCCTACAACGCCGGGGTCAGCCAGGGGTTGGCCCAGGCCGGCCAGGTCGTCGTCGCGCCCGGCGGTTACCCGGTTGGGCCCTATATCGGCGGCTATGGCTGGGGTCACGGCTTCGGCTTCGGGATCTTCGGCTTCCTCGGAACCCTCTTCTTCATCTTCCTGATCTTCGCCCTCCTGCGGGCGGCGTTCGGCGGACGCCGCGGACGTCACGGCTGGGGCGGACCAGGCGGCTGGGGCGGACCGGGCGGACCCGGGAGCTGGGGCGGACCTGGCGATCCGCGCGGCCGCAGCCCGTGGGAGTCACGCGCCCGGGAAGTCCACGATGAGTGGCATCGGACCGGTGGCGCCCAGGCCACCGATGGCGGCGAAGACAAGCGGACCGCCGCAGACCGGGAGACCGACAACAAGCCGCCCGCCTGACGTTCGATCCAACCTATACGCGCCGGCCTCAGCAATCCGAGGCCGGCGCTGCTGTTTCCGGCTCGGCAGCCGCCATTCCGGCACCGCCAAGCCCCTACGATGGACTCCGATGAAGACGATCCTCGTCGTCGACGATGAACCCAAGATCGCGGCCCTGGCTCGCGATTACCTCGAGCACGCTGGCTTCACCGTGATCACTGCTTCGACCGGGCGGGCTGCGCTTGAAACCGTCCGCCGAGAGCGGCCGGACCTCGTCATCCTCGATCTCGGGCTTCCGGAGCTCGACGGGCTCGACGTGACCCGCGAGATCAGGCGCGACTCGTCCCTGCCGATCGTGATGCTGACCGCACGCGACGACGAGCTGGACAAGCTCCTCGGACTCGAGCTCGGCGCCGACGACTACCTGACCAAGCCGTTCAGCCCGCGCGAGCTCGTCGCCCGTGTCAGGGCCGTCCTGCGACGCGTGGATCGCTCGGATCGAAGCGGCGGAGGCGACCAGGCAGTCATCCGGGCGGGCGAGCTCGTCCTCGACCCACCCCGAATGCGAGCGGAGCTCGGCGACCGTCAGATCGAGCTGACCCCGACCGAATTCCAGCTGCTGGCGACGCTGGCCGCCCAGCCGGGCCGGATCTTCACCCGCTCGCAACTGCTCGACGCACTGCACGGGATCGCCTTCGAGTCGTACGAGCGGGCGATCGACACCCACATCAAGAACATCCGGCGCAAGCTTGAACCGGATCCGCGGGTCCCGCGCCTCGTGCTGACGGTCTATGGGGTCGGATATCGCTTCGCCGACGACCGCCCGTGACGGGAGGGGCAGCGCCGGACGAACCACGTGGACCTCGCGGACCGCGCGGACCGCAGGAATGGCGTGCGGCGAGGCGAGCCTGGAGATCGGGCGAGGGCTGGACCGGTGAGCGACCCGCATGGTGGCCCGAGGGGGAGTCCTGGCCGCCAATCGGGCCGCGCCCGCCCTGGGCACGACGCCGGTCGCGCCGGGGGCGCGGCTTCGGTTGCCTCTTCGGGCTGATCGTCCTTCTCGGGTTCGTCGGGCTGTTGAGCCTCGTGACCAGCGCCATCCTGGCGGCCGGGTCGATTGGCCACGTCGCCCAGATCTTCGGGATCGTGATCCTCGTCATCGGCGGCCTTGCCCTGGCGACCGCCGGACGGTCGTTTCGGAGTGCGGGCATGAGCCTCGACGAGCTCGTCGATGCGGCCCGACGCGTCGAGGAAGGCGACTACACGACGCGCGTCGCGGAACCGGTCGCCCGACGTGGCCCGCTAAGGGAGCTCGTCCGTGGCTTCAACTCGATGACCGGCCGCCTGGAGGCCGACGCGGAACAGCGTCGCCGGCTGCTGGCGGATGTCAGCCACGAGCTGCGAACCCCGCTCGCCGTCATCCAGGGCAACCTCGAGGCGATCCTCGACGGCGTCCATGCGGCCGACGACACGCACCTCGGCGCGATCCTCGATGAGACCCACGTCCTTGCCCGGCTCGTCGACGACCTCCGGACCGTCGCCCTCTCCGAGGGTGGCAACCTGCCCCTCCACCGCGAGCCGACCGACCTCTCGATCCTCGCCGCCGAGTCGGTGGCCTCGTTCCAGTCCGCCGCCGAGGCGGCCGGCGTCTCCCTCGAGGTCCACGTCGACGACGAGATCCCGCTCCTCGACATCGATCCCGTCCGGATTCGCGAAGTCCTCTCGAACCTCGTGGCAAACGCGCTTCGCCACACGCCGCGCGGCGGCTCGATCGCCGTCGTCGCCACGAACACAGCCGACGGCAAGACCGTCGAGATCGTCGTCAGGGATACCGGAACCGGGATCGATCCGGCGTTGTTGCCCCACGTCTTCGATCGGTTCGCGAAGGCGGCAGACTCGCGCGGATCGGGCCTCGGCCTGGCCATCGCCCGCGGTCTCGTCGAGGCCCACGGCGGGTCGATCGACGTCGAGAGCTCGGCCGCAACCGGCACGACCTTCCGGCTTCGCGTCCCCGCCCGGTCGACCGCCGACTGACGCCCGGAGTCCGGCAGCCGAACGTCAGAGTTGCATCCGGCCACCGATCCCGTCACCCTCAGGGCCATGGTTCGACGTCACCGCCGCCCCTCGTCTGGTCTTCTCCCCCGTATCGCATCGGCCGTCGCGCTCGCCGCGGTCGTGCTCGGCGGCGCCGCCCCTCCGGCAGCCGCCGCCGATTTCCCGCCGAGGGATTCGCTCTATCACAGCTACGAC
>DATHGS010000115.1:0-4224 GCA_035490155.1 Candidatus Methylomirabilota bacterium
GGCCGGGTCTGCCCACCTCGTCGGCATCACCGGGCCTCCGGGTGCCGGCAAGTCGACCCTTGTCGCCGCCCTAATCGCCGAGCTTCGGCGTGTCGGCCGGTCGGTCGCCGTGATCGCGGTCGATCCGTCATCGCCGATCACCGGCGGGGCGCTCCTCGGCGACCGCGTCCGGATGCAGGCATACGCCGGCGATGATGGCGTCTTCATCCGCTCGATGGCCGCGCGTGGCCATGCCGGCGGACTCGCGTCGTCGACCGGGGCGGCGGCCGCGGTGCTCGACGCCGCCGGGTTCGACATGGTGCTAGTCGAGACCGTTGGGACCGGCCAGAGCGAGGTCGAAGTGGCTGCGGCAGCCGACACGACCGTCGTCCTCGAGGCACCGGAGATGGGCGACGAGGTCCAGGCGATCAAGGCCGGGTTGCTCGAGGTGGCCGATATCGTCGTCGTCAACAAGGGCGACAAGCCGGGCGCGCAGCGGACGGCCTCACAGCTCCGGGCGATGCTCGTCGCGGCCGCCTCGCCGAAGTCGTTTCGTGGCGACGTCGATCCCGACCGGCCGCGACCCAAGCGCCCAGAGGTCCTGCTGACGACCGCGGCCACCGGGGCCGGGGTTCCGGAGTTGCTGGTCGCGATCGACCGGCACCGGGCGACCGGCCACGTCGCGATCGCCGAGACGGCCCGATTGGCGCGGGCGGAGGCCCAGGTCTGGGCGATCCTCGGTGATCGGCTTCGGGCGCGCCTTCATGCTCCCGAAACGACGGCCACGACGACGGCGATCCTGCGCGACGTCGCCGACCACCGGCTCGACCCGTACTCGGCGGCCGACGCCCTGTTCGAGTCCCTGCTTCGCGGCGATGACTGAGAGACTAGGCTCTGCCTCGATGTCGATCGAGACGGTCTTCGTAGCGGGCGCAGGGCTCATGGGTCACGGCATCGCCCAGGTGTTCGCGGCGACCGGCCGCGAGGTCACGCTGTTCGAGCCCGATCTCGCCAGGGCTGAGGCGGGGCGCGAGCGGATCGCGGCAAATCTCTCACGATCGGTCGACAAGGGTCGCCTTGGTGCCGACGAGCGCGAGGCGACGCTGGCCCGGATCGTCGCGACGGATAAGCCTGCCGGCGCGGCTGCCGCGGGACTCGTGGTCGAGGCGATCTTCGAGGATCTGGCCGTCAAGCAGACCTTCTGGGCGGAGACCGACTCGGTCGCACCGCCCGATGCCGTCTTCGCCTCGAACACGAGCTCGATCTCGATCGATCGCCTCGCCGAGGCGGTCGGGCAGGCGCGGCGATCGCGCTTCGTCGGGATGCACTTCTTCAGCCCGGTGCCGATCATGCCGCTCGTCGAGCTGGTCCGCGGATCGGCGACCTCAGAAGCGACGGTCGAGACCGTGCGGGCGCTCTCGGCCGATCTTGGCAAGCAGGTCATCGTGTCGGCCGACCGGCCTGGCTTCCTCGTCAACCGAATGCTGATGCCGTTCCTCGCCGAGGCGATGCGGGCCCTGGCCGAGGGCGTCGGCACGGCCGAGGACATCGACACGGGGGCAAGGATCGGTCTCAACCACCCGATGGGCCCACTCGAGCTCGCCGACTTCATCGGACTCGACGTGTGTCACGGGATCATGGTCGTGCTCCACGAAGGGCTCGGCGAGGAGCAGTTCAAACCGCCGAAGGTCCTGACCGACCTGGTCGAGGCGGGTAACCTCGGCCAGAAGACCGGCCACGGCTTCTACGTTTATCCCCGAAGTTGACTCGCCCCGGCGACCAAGCGCAACGATTCTTCGCCACGACTAGGTAGCGGCGATCTGCGCCACCGTTCGCCCGACGCTTTCGATGTCGAACGGCTTGGCCAGCAGGACGATGCCGCGCGCGACGGCGAAATCGTGCAGCTGCGGATTGAGGACGTCGCCGCTCATGAACGCGAACCGCCGAGCGAGACCCGGGTCGATCGCCGCTACCGCCTCGTGGAATGCGATCCCGCTCATGCCGGCCATACGGTGGTCGCACAGGATCGCCCAGGGCGGGTCGAGCCGAATGACTTCCAGGGCCGATTCGCCGTCGACCACGGCGACCGGCTCGTAGCCGTTGCGACGCAGGATACGGGCCAGGAAGTCGCGGATCGACGCCTCGTCGTCGAGGACGAGGATTCGCATCGGTGTCGACCCCGAGGGCGGGGCGGCCACATCGAGATCGGGAACAGGAGCGGCGGTGGCTGCCGCGTCCCGAGGTTCGGCGATTTCGGCCTGGTCATCGCCGCTCCCGGAGGACAGATCCGCGTCTGGGCTGACGGGCAGCTCGACGATGAACGTCGTGCCCACGCCGCCAGGTCCGGCCTCGTAGCGGAGCGCCCCGCCGTGGCCCGCGACGATGCCGAACGACACCGACAGCCCGAGACCGGGTCCCTCGCCGGGAGCCTTCGTCATCAGGAACGGCACGAAGAGGTGGGAACGGAGCTCGGTCGGGACACCGGGACCGTCGTCTGTGATCGACATCCGGACCACGTCTCTGTCGTCGTCGGTCGTCGCCCGCTCCGCGACGATCCGGACCGTCCCGTGCTCGGATCCCGTCTCGATCGCCTGCGCCGCGTTGAGGGTCAGGTTGACGAGCACCTGCTCGATCTGGGCACGGTCGAGCGGGACAGCCGGGATGTCGTCGGGGATCTCCACGATTGCCTCGATCCGACCCGGACGGAACGTGTACGACTGCAGCGAGAGGACCTCATCGACGACCGCGCGGAGGGACGTCGGCCGCCGTTCCGACGGTCCCTGACGCGCAAAGTCGAGAAGGCCGTTGACGATCCTGTGGGTCCGACGAGCCTCCTGGATGAGCAGATCGGCCTGGTCGCGCAGCTCGGGCGGCAGGCTCTGATCCGTGCGGATGAGCTGGCTGAAGGCGAGGATCGAAGCCAGCGGATTGTTCAGCTCGTGCTTGACGCCGGCGACGAGCAGCCCGATCGCCTCCATCTTCTGGGCCTGGAGCAGCTCCTCCTGGCGTCGGTCGGAGCCCGCGACATCGAGCCCGAAGAAGACGCCACCGAACTTGCCCGCTCCGTCCGGAACGGGTGTGACGATCGCGTCGACGACGGTCTCCTGGCCCGCGCGTACGCCGACCAACGGCCGCTGAACGACGCGAGCCGTCCAGCCGTGCCCGGTTCGGAGGGTGGTCCAGACCGCCTCCGCCAGGGCGACACCCTCGATCGACCTGACCGCGATCAGCTCATCGATCGGGCGGCCGACCGCGTCGCCGGCGACGATGCCGTGCATCCGTTCGGCCGCCGCGTTCCAGGCCGTGACCAGGCCATCTGCGCTCGCGACCACGATCGCCTCGGACGCCTGCTCGAAGATGATCTCACCCACGCCAGCGAGGTCGAGCGGGGTTGACTCGGCGACACGTCGGGGCACGTGGGTATCCTACGCTCGAAGGTCGGCCGGACCATCACCCCGATTGGTGAGATTGAGCTCGGCGACGCGCCCGAGGAGATGCCCTGAGCTGGCCGTTGACCGAGGAGGAACGCCTTCTTCGAAGCACCGCCCGGGAGTTTGCGGCGCGAGAGGTCGCCCCGGGCGCGGCGGCGCGCGACGAAGCCGAGCAATTCGACCGATCGATCTTTCGGCGAATGGGCGAGCTCGGCCTGACGGGAGCGCCGCTGCCGGAGAGCGTCGGCGGGGCGGGGTTCAGCTATGTCGGTTGGACGCTCGTGATGGAGGAGCTCGGGGCGGCTGATATGGCGACGGCGGTGACGCTGTCCGTCCACATCCTGTCGCAGTACCCGGTCGTCACGTGGGGCTCGGAGGAGCAGCGGCAGCGCTGGCTGGGGCCAATGGTCTCGGGCGAGGCCCTGGGCGCTTTCGCTCTGACCGAGCCGCATGCGGGTTCCGATGCCGGGGCGATCCGGACGCGAGCGGAGCGGGTCGGTCCCGCGGATGCGCCAGACGGCTATCGGCTGACGGGGACGAAGATCTGGATCTCGAACGCGCCCGAAGCGGACAGATACCTGGTGTTCGCCTCGCTCGACCCGGCGGCCGGCCCGACTGCGATCACGGCGTTCCTCGTCGAGCGGGGAATGGCCGGGTTCAGCTTCGGGGCGCACGAGCGAAAGATGGGGATTCGGTCCTGTCCGGCGGCCGAGCTCGTCTTCGACGGCTGCGAGGTACCGGTCGCCAACCGTCTCGGCGCCGAGGGCGACGGTTACCGGATCGCCTTGTCGGCGCTCGCGGAGGGGCGGATCTC
>DATHGS010000116.1:0-4648 GCA_035490155.1 Candidatus Methylomirabilota bacterium
GCCGGGTCAAGAAGGTTCATCGCCAGGAACTGACGGTGCTCCGGATCACCGATGTCCGGCTCGGCTCGAAGAGCGCGGCCGAGTCCGTCCGCAAGGCCGAGGCCGACGCCAAGACCGAGCGCCAGCGTCTCGAGGAGGCTGCCGCCAAGCAGGCGGCCGTCGACGCCGCTCTCGCCGCCAAGCTCGCCAAGTCCGCCCCGGCCGAGGCGAAGCCGGCGAAGTCCTCGACCGCGAAGCCGAAGTCGACCGCTGCCAAGGCCGAGCCAAAGGCCACAGCCGCCAAGGCCGAGCCAACGTCGGCAGCCAAGGCCGCGCCGAAGAAGCCGGCCGCCAAGGCGTCGGCCGCGGACGACAAGACTACGAAGAAGGCAGCCCCGAAGGCGGCTCCGAAGACCACCCGCGCAACGAAGGACAAGTAAGCGATGGCCCACAAGAAGGCAGGCGGCAGCGTCAAGAACGGCCGCGACAGCGTCGGCCAGCGGCTCGGCGTGAAGGCCGGCGACGGCCAGCTCGTCCCGGCCGGTTCGATCATCGTCCGCCAGCGCGGGCAGACATTCCTGTCGGGGACCGGCACGGGTATCGGCAGGGATTACACCGTCTTCGCGACCATCACCGGCCGCGTCAGGTTCGAGCACGCAACGAAGACAAAGAAGCGGATCCGGGTCATCGCCGCCGACGAAGTGGCTGCGGCGGCCGCGAAGTCCGCTCCGGCCGCCAAGGCCGCCCCGGCCGCAAAGGCCGCACCAGAGAAGCCCGCCGCGAAGACCTCGTCGCCGCGCCGGACGACAAAGCCATCGACCGACGACACGGCTGCCGCGCCGTCCGCCGAGGCCTGACAATACAGAGAACCAGTAGCCGGCGACCACCGGCGGGGCGATGGCCCCGCACGGACGGCGTCGGAGGAGATGCACCCGTGAAGCCCGATATCCATCCCAAGTATTACGCCGCGAAGGTCCACTGCGGCTCGTGCGGCACCGAGTGGACAGTCGGCTCGACTCGACCGGAGCTCCGCGTCGACGTCTGCGCCAACTGCCACCCGTTCTTTACCGGAACGCAGAACATCATCGACACGGCCGGACAGGTCGAGCGCTTCCAGAAGCGCCTGGAGCGGTCGGCTCGCGCCTAGATCAGCGACCTCTCAGTGATCGGCGGGCCCCTCGGGCCCGCCGTTTTGATTCCTGCCCTGACGCGAGCCCCTCGGAGCGCCTACGATTCGAGCGTGCTCGAGGACGACGTCACGATCTGGCAGGGCGACAGTCGCGAGCTCCTATCGCGCGTTCCCGATCACAGCGTCGACCTGATCTGCACCGACCCGCCGTACAACCTGGGCGGGTATTCCACCGGCAACATCAAGATGTCGTGGCGGTCAGATTTCAACAACGACGTCGCCGCCTGGGACCAGATCGAATTCGACCCTGCGGAGTGGCTGGCCGAGTTCCGGCGCGTCCTCAAGCCGACCGGCACGATCTTCGCCTTCACGAGCTACAACATGCTGGGGCGCTGGCATGAGGCCTACGACCCGGTGTTCGACACGTTCCAGTTCATCGTCTGGCACAAGACGAACCCGCCGCCGAAGCTTCGCCGGGTCGGCTTCCTCAACAGCTGCGAGCTGATCGTCTGCTGCTGGGACAAGGGTCACACGTGGAACTTCACCCGCCAGCGCGACATGCACAACTTCATCGAGGCGCCGATCTGCAGCGGCAACGAGCGAGTCAAGGACCCGGTCCACCCAACACAGAAGCCGCTGCGGGTGCTCCGCCGCCTGCTCGAGCTCGCAAGCGCGCCCGGCGACGTCGTCCTCGATCCGTTCATGGGCGTCGGGTCGACGGGCGTGGCGGCGGTCGAGCTGGGTCGGCGGTTCATCGGGATGGAGATCGACCCTGGCTACATCGAGGCGGCGCGGCTCCGTCTCGAGGCGACCCAGCTCAAGGTCGCGACCTCCGCCTGAGGCGCTCACGCTCACGGCAGCGAAACCTAGGCCCGGAACCGACCGTGCTTATCACCACCCCCATTGGTAAAAGAGACAAGCGAGCGCATGCAGCGTGGGACGTGGGAGGAGAACCGGCGTGAACCGACGCGAACCGGCCTGATCGGCGCCAGCCGGTAGACTTCCCGCATGCCTCGCTATTCCTACGGCGGCCAGGCGCTGATCGAGGGCGTCCTCATGCGCGGCCGGAACGCGATCGCGGTCGCCTTTCGCCATCCCGACGGTCGGATCGTGTGGGCGACCGAACAGCTCGACTCGGGGATCCACCGGACCGGCCTGGCCAAGCTGCCGTTCGTCCGCGGTCTCGTCGTCCTCTACGAGACGCTCGTCGTCGGGACCCGCTGGCTGATCCGGAGCGCCGGTCTCCAGGCCGAAGAGGATGGCGTCGAGCTCGGAAAGGGCTCGATCATCCTGACCCTGGCGATCACGCTGATTGCGGGCATCGGGATCTTCTTCCTGCTGCCCCTGTTCATCGCCAGCGCCACTACCGGCAACATCCAGAACCAGGTCGTCCAGCACCTCGTCGAGGGGCTGGTCAAGGTCGCGATCTTCCTCGCCTACCTGGCGGTGATCGGTCGCTCGCCGGAGATCGGCCGGGTGTTCCAGTACCACGGCGCCGAGCACATGACGATCCACGCCCTCGAGGCTGGCGACCCGCTGATCCCCGAGGCGATCCGCAAATACCCGACCGCCCATCCCCGCTGCGGCACTGAGTTCCTCGTCGTCGTCATCGCCCTGTCGATCATCGCGTTCACCCTCGTCGGCCGCCAGGATCCGGTCGTGATGATCTCGAGCCGGGTGCTGCTGATCCCCGTCATCGCCGCGGTCGGTTACGAGCTCCTCCGCTGGGGGGCACGCCATCGTGCCAATCCGATCGTCCGCTCGATCATGTGGCCGGGAATCCTCGTCCAGATGATCACGACCCGCCAGCCGACCGACGGCATGATCGAGGTCGCCATCGTCTCGATGGAGCAGGCCCTCGAGGCGGACGGCGAGGCGATCCCGGCCGGCAGCGCGCCGCTCGACCGCTCGCCGTTGCCACCGCCCGGCGCCGGCGTGCGCGACCCGGACGCACCCAGCGTCATCACTGAGTCGGCGGCTCCGGTCACGATCGACCCGCCGCTTCCCGGGGTATGACGGTCGCGGTGGCCGGCTCCGACCTCGACGCAAAGCTCACCGAGGTCGCCCACCAGTACGACGACCTCCAGGCCGAGCTCTCCCGGCCCGAGATCGCCACGGACCCGGACGCGATCCGGCGCCTCGGCCGGGAGCTCGCCCGGCTCGAGCCGGTCGTCGCAGCATTCCGGCGTCTCGAGGCGACCCGCGCGGAGCTGGCCGGTGCCCGCGAGCTGCGCGACGGCCCGGACGCCGATGACGAGCTCAAGAGCATGGCCGGCGACGAGATCACTCGTCTGGAGCAAGACGAGAGCGATCTCCTCGATGGCCTGAAGGTGCTCCTCCTGCCGCGGGACCCGAACGACGACCGTGACGTGATCATGGAGATCCGGGCCGGCGCCGGCGGCGACGAGGCGGCCCTGTTCGCCGGCGAGCTCCTCCGCATGTACACGCGCTACGCCGAGAAGCATCGCTTCACCCCCGAGATCCTCAGCCGCCACGACACGGGCGTCGACGGCGTCAAGGAGGCGATCCTCCAGATCCACGGCGACGGCGCTTACAGCCGCTTCAAGTTCGAGGGTGGCGTCCATCGGGTCCAGCGGATCCCGGCGACGGAATCGTCGGGCCGGATCCACACCTCGACGGCGACCGTCGTCGTCATGCCCGAGGCCGATCCGCTCGAGATCGACATCGACGAGGAGAAGGACCTCCGGATCGACGTCAAGCGCTCGTCGGGGCCCGGCGGCCAGTCCGTCAACACTACCGACTCGGCCGTCCGCATCACCCATCTGCCGACGGGCCTTGTCGTCGAGATCCAGGACGAGAAGAGCCAGCACAAGAACAAGGCAAAGGCGATGTCAGTCTTGCGGACGCGGCTCTACGATCGCGAGCTGGCGAAGCAGCGCGAGGCCGATTCCGTCGCGCGCCGGTCGATGGTCGGCGCCGGCGATCGCTCGGACAAGATCAGGACCTACAACTTCCCCCAGGATCGAGTGACGGACCATCGAATCCGGCTCGACCTGTCGGCGCTGCCGCGGGTCATGGACGGCGATATCGACCGGCTGATCGACGCCCTCGTCATGGCCGACCAGGCGGAGCGCCTCAGCACCCTGACCGGAGGCGACGATGGCACGTGATAGCCAGGCTGCGGCCGGGCCAACCGGTTCGACCGGTTCGGCCGGTTCGGCAGTGACCTCTCCGATTCCGCCGCAATCCCAGATCGCCCAGCCGACCTCCCAGTCGACTGCACCGGCTTCGGCGGCCGGGGTGAAGACCGACGCGGCACAGGCAAAGACGAACGGCGCCGTCGTCGATGGCGTCCGCTTCTTCGAGCCTCGCGACAGCCGGATCGAGAAGGCGACCGACCTCGGCTCCGTCCAGGTCCTGAAGCACGGCAACCTGTTCATGCTCACCGACCAGTTCGGCGACATCCACGCCGATTCGCGCGGCCTTGGGCTCTATCGCGACGACAACCGCCTGCTGTCGTGCTCGGTCCTGCGCGTCGGGGGGGCTCGGCCGGTCGCGCTCCAGGGCTCGACGGGGGCG
>DATHGS010000117.1:0-3274 GCA_035490155.1 Candidatus Methylomirabilota bacterium
GGGCTCTCGCCGGCCGAGCCCGGCGAACGTCGACAGCTGCGACGTCACCCCAGCCCGCTTCTGGAGGGCGGCGATCACCGCGAAGGCTCCGAGGTTCATGAACGAGTACGCCGCGCCGTAGAAGAGCAGCCCTTCGAGCCCCAGCTGCTGGCCGCCGGCGAACGCCGCCAGCCCGACGAGCATGTAACCGGTGTGGGCGATCGAGCTATAGGCGAGCATCCGCTTGACGTTGTCCTGGGTCAGCGCGACGAGATTGCCGAGGGTCATCGTCACGGCCGCCAGGACGATGACGACCGGCAGCCAGTCGGCCTTGACCGGCCCGAGCGCCTCGACGAAGAGCCGCAGGATGAGCGCGAACGCGCCGACCTTCGGGCCAACCGACAAGTAGCCGGTGACCGGTGTCGGTGAGCCCTGGTAGGCGTCCGGTGTCCAGTAGTGGAACGGGACCGCCGCGATCTTGAAGGCGACGCCCGTCGTCATGAAGGCGAAGCCCATCGCGAGCCCCGGGCTGAACGGCGTCGAACCGCCCGCCACACGGGCAAGCGCGGTGGCGACGTCGGCGACCCGGGTCGAGCCCGTCAGGCCCCACACGAACGACAGCCCGAACAGGAAGATGGCCGAGCTGAACGACCCTAGGAGGAAGTACTTGACGGCGCCTTCGGTCGAGTAGCCGTCCGACTTGTGGTACCCGGCCAGCATGTAGCCGGGCAGGACCATGAGCTCGAGGCCGATGAACAGCAGCAGCAGGTCCGTCCCCGCCGAGAGGACCATCGCGCCGCACATCGCGAACACGAGGACCGTGGCGAACTCGGCGACCGGCAGGCCCCGCGGCGCGAGGTAGTCGGGGGCGAAGACGATCGTCAGGGCGATGACCGATACGAACAACAGGTCCAGGAACGTCGTCAGGGCATCGAGCCGGTAGGCGCCCCCGAACGCCGCGCCGTCATTGCCCGCGTCGACCCAGGCGCTGGCGAGGAGCGTGGCCGCGGCCACGGCCGCCAGCCCGACGAGGGACACTCCGATCGCGGCGTCCCGCCGGCCCGGCAGGACCAGGTCGACGAGCAGAATCGCAACAGCGGTCCCGATCGCGACGAGGAGCGGAGCGATGATCGTCAGGTCGTGGCCGTTCATCGCGCGCCGCCCCCGGCTTCGATCGCCTGACCACCCCGCGTGTCCTCGTAAGCAACGTAGATGAGGCGGAGGACGACGTAGGCGATCGGCAGCGCGATGGCGACCACGGCAACCTCCGGCGCGATGGCGATCGGGCTGGCCTGGGTCACGTCGCGCAGGACGTTCGCGACGGGGCCCGCGACCAGGTCGAGGATGAGGCCCGGGAAGACGCCGAAGATGACGATCAGGGCACCCAGCGGAGCGAGCGTCAGGACCTCGGTCGGGGTCATGTCGGTCAGGTGGTGGCCGAGCCCGCCGAGGAAATCGGACAGCTCGCCGAACACGACTCGCTGGAACATCCACAGGAGGTACGCGGCCGCGAGGATCATGCAGAACGTCGCCACGGCGGCGACGATCGGGCTGTACAGGAACGCACCGACGAGGACGAGGAACTCGCCAACGAAGCCGGACAGCCCCGGCAACCCGGCCGAAGCAAACACGAAGAATCCAAGCGTCAGGGCGTAGACCGGCGTCGTGCCCGCGAGGCCGCCCATCTTGGCGATCGCCCGGTCATGGGTCCGCTCGTAGATCACGCCGACGAGGAGGAACAGTCCACCCGTGATGAGGCCGTGGTTGACGATCTGGAGGATCGCCCCGTCCAGCCCCTGCTGGTTGAACACGAAGATCCCGAGCGTCACGAAGCCCATGTGGCTGACCGAGCTGTAGGCGACGAGCTTCTTGAGGTCCGGCTGGACGAGGGCGACGATCGCCCCGTAGATGATCGCGATCAGGCTCAGGACGATGATCGCCGGGCCGAACGTCTGGGCTGCGGCGGGGAACAGCGGCAGGGCGAACCTGATGAAGCCGTAGGCCCCGAGCTTCAGCATGACGCCGGCGAGGATGACCGAGCCCGCCGTGGGCGCCTCTACGTGGGCGTCCGGAAGCCACGTGTGGAACGGGAACATCGGAACCTTGATCGCGAACGCGAGGAAGAATGCAAGGAACGCGGCGAGCTGGAGGCCGTCGGCAAAGCCACTCGTCGCGGCGAAGCTGCGGAGCTGTTCGAAGTCGAACGCGCCCGTCCAGGATCCGCCATGGGCCGCCTGGAAGGCGAAGGCCGTGGCCAGGATCGCAACGAGCATCAGGAGCGAGCCGACGAGGGTGTAGAGGACGAACTTGATCGTCGCGTAGATCCGGTTCGCTCCGCCCCAGATCCCGATGATCAGGTACATCGGGACGAGGACGATTTCCCAGAAGATGTAGAAGAGGAACAGATCCAGCGCGACGAAGACCCCGATCATCCCGACCTCGAGGATGAGGAACGAGATCATGTACTCCTTGATCCGCTCCTTGATCGGGCGGAACGAGGCGAGGATCGAGATCCACGACAGGGTTGTCGTCAGGATGACGAGGATGAGCGACAGGCCGTCGACGCCCATCTTGTACTGGATGCCGAAGAAGGGAATCCAGTCGGCGGCGATGACGAACTGGAACAGCCCGCCGCGTTGCGGGCCGCCGGCGAAGCCGATGACGAGCAGGAGCGACGCGACCCACGTCGCGAGCGCAGCGGTGAGCGCAAGGGCGCGGGCATTGCGGGCGGGCGCGATGGCGACGGCGACCGCGCCGACGAGCGGCAGGAAGGTGACGATCGTCAGGATCGGGAAGGTGTCCACGGTCAGGCCCGGCCTGCCAGGATCAGGAACGAGCCGGCCATGACGAGCAGGCCGACGGCGATCCCGAGGGCGTAGTTCTGGACCCGCCCGGTCTGGACGCGGCGGAGTCCGCGACCGGCGCCGACCGTTGCCTTGGCCAGGTCGTTGACTGTGTCATCGATGACCCGCCGGTCGAACCACCACAGGAACGCGGCGATTCGCCCGCCGATGACGATGAACAGGAGATGGTTGAGCTCGTCGAACCACCACTTGTTGAGCGACGCGCGGTACAGGAACGGGGCCCCGGCGCTGATCGCCGTGACCGTTTCCGGGCGCGGGCGGAAACGGATCCTGCCGATCTCGGCGCCGAACAGGCGCCACGCGATGGCGATCCCGATCGCCGCCACCGCGACGCTCACGACGATGAGGGCGCCGTCGATCCCGAACAACTGGAAGCCGCCTTCCGTATGGTGGAGGGCCTCCGTCGAGGGCGTGAAGATCGGCTCGAGCCA
>DATHGS010000118.1:0-2749 GCA_035490155.1 Candidatus Methylomirabilota bacterium
GTCCGTTTCACAAAGACGGAGCAGACCACGCTCCGGGTTGAGCGCGACTCGATCCGGGGTCGTCTCGATCGCGGTCTCTGAGCTGCACGAGTGTTCGGGAATGTCCCTCGAAGGCGGGGGCGCCTAGGACGTCGTCATCGGGTGCGACGCGATCGCGATCAAGTCGGCGACGACTTCATCGAGCGGTCGGCTGGCATCCAGCTCATGCGTGCAGCTCGCTCTCAGCAGCGGCTCGACCCTGGCGAGGTCATCCAAGATCATCGCTCGTTCCACTGGAGTCTTCCCGTAGTTGTTCGTCGTTCTGCGCGCGATCCGGCCAAGGATCACGTCAGCAGAGGCGCTGAGCAGGACCACCGCGTTGAAGCGGTTGTAGAACTTCGACTGGTTCCTCACGCACCCTTGAACGAAGAGCGAGCGACCATCATCGCGGTCCAGCAACCCGGTGATCCTTTCCTCGACCCAGAGCCACTCCCCGCGGCGCACCTCGTCGGAGGAGTCAACATACTCGCGATACTCGCGCCAGCCCGGATGATCGGTGTCTACGACGCGATAGCCGCGTTGGCCAAGTTCGGCGAGCGCCGACGACTTGCCCGTTCCCGACATGCCGGTCACTAAGATCCTCGACATCGGGACAACGCTACCGAGCGTCAAGCGACGCGTGGCCGCGTGCGCCAGTGTTCGGGAATGTCCCCTGAAGACAACCCGCCACATCAACCTGACGATCAAAAACGACTACGGGAAGAGCGCCGATTGAGCGCAAGCTCATCCTCGGACACCTCGCCGAGGTCGAGCCGCTCCTGCGCGCGACGTGCACGCACGAGACAACCCCTCGCAGCCGATCGACGCGGTCGTGGCGGAGCTCGTCTCGACGGCTAGTCGCCTCGGCGGAGCACGCCCGCGGCCAACGCGATGATTCCCACCAGGGCGGCGACGACGCAGAACGACGTCGTAAGCGACGACGCCGAGGCGATGCCGCCGATCACTCCCGGGGCGACGAGGCCGCTCGCGTAGGCGACGACGGCGACGCCGGCGATGCTGCGCGCGGGATGGGCGCCTACGCGCCCGGCCGCGGCGAACACGAGCGGGACGACGACTGCGAGGCCCATCCCGAGCAGCGCGAAGCCCAGGAGGCCGACCGCCAGGCCGGGCCCCAGTACGACCGCGACGGCGCCGACGAAGGCGCACGCCCCTGAGATGCGGACGGTACGGACCGGCCCCAGCCTGCGGATCACGCGGTCGCCCATGAGCCTGACCGTCGCCATCGCGACAGCGAACGCCGAGACAGCCAGCGCTGCGACGCTCGCCGACCCGCCGAGCTCGTTGCGGATGTAGAACGCCGACCAGTCGGTTCCGGCCTGCTCGCCGAAGACGGCGCAGAGGCCGACGAGCCCGATCAGGAGGACGGGCCGGGTCGGGAGCGCGAAGTGCGGCGGCGCAGGCGCGCTGGTCGTCGTCGGGTCCTCGATTAGAAGCTGGGCGACGGCCGCGCCGACCGTGGCGAGGACGAGCGCCTCGACCGCGAACTGGACCCGCGTGTCGATGCCGGCGTGGGACGCGAGGGCCGAGACGGCCGACCCGACCAGGACGCCCACGCTCCAGAAGCCGTGCAGGCTCGACATGACCGACCGGCCGAACAGCTTCTCCACCAGGACGCCCTCCGCATTCATCGCCATGTCCGCGAGCCCCGCGACCGCGCCGAAGACGAGCAGGACGGCGCAGAGTGCCGCGAGCGACGTCGGCAGCGTCGGCAGGACGAGGCATGCGCACAACGCGACGACCGTGGCTGTGACGAACGGGCGGAGCGCGAAGCGGTGAGCGAGACGGCCCGAGAAGGGCATGGCGAGCAGGGCGCCTATCCCCGGCATGAGGAGCGCAATCCCGAGATGGCCGACGCCGACGCCGACGTGTGACGCGATCCACGGAATGCGGGCCGCGAAGCTGCCGGTGACGCATCCGTGCACCGCGAACACCGCCGCCGTCCCGCGTCGCGCACGCTGGACGTCGAGAGCGGGCGCGACCTGATCCGGTCCGGACGTCGCGGCCGCGGTCACCGTGCGAGACTATCCAGCGCCGGCCGAGAACAACCTGTTCGCATCGTCGACCGACCTGCAGGCCCGAGCCGCCGCGGCGATTCGCACACTCGCCGCGAATGGCAACGTCACCGCGACCGAGCAGCTGCCCTAGGCGACGCAGCCGACGAACAAGTGCGCACGTTGGCTCGCCTGGACCAGCGTTCGGGAATGCCACCCGAGGAGACTGAGCGACCAAGCTCACATAGACTTCTTTCCGGCGCAGATTGGATGCGTTCACCAGTGAAGACTTTCAACCTCAACAGCGACGAGTGGGATGGGACGCGGGACCGCGAGGGCTGGCGCGTCAAGGGCGCGTTTGTCGGCCAACGCATCGGCGGTGAGCTCATCGGCGCGACCATGTCCGAGGTCGAGCCTGGCGACAAGCTCTGGCCCTACCACACGCACCACCTGAACGAGGAATGGGTGATCGTGCTCCGCGGCGAGCCGACGCTGCGCACGCCCGAAGGTGAGCATGCGTTGAAGGAGGGTGACGTCGTCTGCTTTCCGCGGGGCAAGGACGGTGCGCATCAGATCATCAACCGAACAGACTCGCCGGTTCGCGTACTCATGCTCTCCTCGATGATCCCCGGCGAGATCATCGAGTACCACGACACTGGAAAGGTTCTCGCCAAGGGCGCCGACGACGAAGACATCATGTTTGCGAGGCCCGGACCCCC
>DATHGS010000119.1:0-4765 GCA_035490155.1 Candidatus Methylomirabilota bacterium
CCCGGCTGCCCCTCTACAACCCGGACCGAAGGACCGCCTGATATGCCGAAGACGACAACGCCGAAGGCGGCCACACCGAAGAAGACCTCATCGACCGACCGGAAGTACGACGCCATCGTCATCGGCGGCGGTCACAACGGCCTCGTCAACGGGGCGTACCTCGCCAAGAGCGGCCTCAGGACCTTGATTCTCGAACGCCGCAACGTTGTTGGTGGCGCGGCGATCACCGAGGAGCTCCGGCCGGGCTTCTGGTTCACGTCCTTCTCGTACGCCCTCAGCCTCCTCCGGCCGGACATCATCCAGGACCTCGAGCTGACGAAGCACGGGTTCATGCCGCTGCTGATGCCGTCGACGTTCGCCCCGATGGAGAACGGCGACTACCTCCTCATGGGCCAGGACCGCGGCGAGAACGTCCAGGAGATCGCCCGCCACTCGAAGCACGACGCCGACGCCTACGACGCCTTCGAGCACGACATCCTCAAGGTTCTCCGGATCATCAAGCCGCTGCTCGACCAGGTCCCGCCGGACATCTTCAGCAATGACCCCGAGGAGCTCATCGCCCTGGCCGCCCTCGGTCGGCGGTTCCGCGATCTCGAGCCGAAGGTCCTCCACGACGCCGTCCGGCTGTTGACCGGCTCGGCGGCCGACTTCCTCGACGACTACTTCGAGTCGGACATCCTCAAGGGCTGGCTGGCGTCCGCGAGCATCATCGGGACGAAGGTCGGGCCGTACTCGCAGGGCTCCGGACTGGTCCTGCTGTACCACATGCTCGGCGAGCACGACGGCGTCTTCGGGACGTGGGCGTTCCACAAGAAGGGCAACGGCGGGTTCACCCAGGTCCTTGCCCGAGCCGCCCAGGCGTTCGGCGCCGAGATCCTCCTCGAGTCGCCCGTCGCCAACGTCATCACGAAGAACGGCCGAGCGACGGGCGTTGCCCTCGCCGACGGCAGCGAGTATCACGCCGACGTCGTCGTCTCGGCCGTCGACCCGCGCCGAACGTTCCTCGAGCTCGTCGACCCGCTCGAGCTGCCGACGGACCTCGTCGACTCGATCCGCCGGTTCCGTTTTCAGGGGACGTCGTCGAAGGTCAACTTCGCGCTCGACGGGCTGCCGAAGTATCCGGCGCTCGGCGACGGCGGCGATCAATACCGGGGCTTCACCAACATCGGGCCCACGATGGAATACATCGAACATGCCTTCGACGACGCGAAATACGGCTGGTACAGCAAGAGGCCGTATCTGGACTGCGCGATCCAGTCGACGATCGACCCGGACATGGCGCCACCCGGCAAGCACGTCATGAGCTGCTTCGTCCAGTACACGCCGTACAAGCTTCGGGAGAGTGACTGGGACACCGAGCGGGAGAACATGGCCGACAACGTCCAGGCGGTGCTCGAATCGCACTTCCCGGGCTTCGGCGACCTCGTCCTCCAGCGCGAGATCCGGACGCCGCTCGACATCGAGCGGATCGTCGGGCTGTCCGAGGGAAACATCTTCGCCGGCGAGTTCCTCGCCCCGCAGATGTTCTTCTTTCGCCCCGCCCCGGGCTGGTCGCAGTACCGGACGCCGATCGACGGCTACTACCAGTGCGGCTCAGGGACGCATCCCGGCGGCTGCGTGATGGGCGCGCCCGGCAAGCTGGCTGCCGGCCAGATCCTCAAGGACCGCAGCAAGGTCAAGAGCTGAAGACAGGCCCTGGCAGTCTGGGCTCAGGCGTCACCGGTCGCCCAGGCGGGTTGCCAGCCAGCGCATCAAAGCGACCTCGTGGAAACCCTCGCCACCCTCGTGGTCGTTGAACGCGTACTCGCGGATTTCCTTCGGCCCGCCGTAGTGGTTGTAGGCCGCGTAGACCGTCGACGGCGGACAGGTCTCGTCCATCAGCCCGACGGAGAACAGGGCGGGAGCCGTCGCTCGATGCCCGAGGATCGAGACGTCGAAATAGGCGAGCGTCGCGAAGACCTGCTCGACGTGATCCCGGTGGGCCTTCAGGTAGCGCCGGATCTCCCCGTACGGATCGGTATCGACGAGGGTCGTCGCCCGCGGGAAGTCGCTCAGGAACGGGACCTCGGGAGCAACGGCGACGAGGTCATCGACCAGGCCGCCGACGGCGATGCTGATCCCGCCGCCCTGGCTTCCGCCGGTGACGGCGACCCGCGTCGGATCGATGGCCTCGTGTGCCCTGACGGCGTCGATCGCCCTCACGGCGTCGCTGAAGACGCGCCGGTAGTAGTAGGTTGCCGGATCCAGGATTCCGCGGGTCATGAAACCGGGATGAGCGGGAGCACCATCGGTGCCGGGATCCGCCGTGTCGCCGACCGACCACGTCGAGCCCTGGCCGCGGGTGTCCATGACGAAGTGGGCGTAGCCGGCGGCGGCCCACAGGATCCGTTCGTGGGCCAAGCCTCGGCCGCCGCCGTAACCGAGGGACTCGACCACGGCGGGCAACGCCCCGGACCGCCCGACGGGCAGGTGCAGCCAGCCCCGAACCGGTGAGCCGCCGAACCCCGCGTACGTCACGTCGAACGTGTCGATCAGCGTCAGCCCGCTGTCGACCGCCGTGAATGTGGCATTGAGGTCGTGGTCGCGGGTGGCCGTCAGCGTCGTCGACCAGAACTCGTCCAGATCCGCGGGCACTGGCAGCGCGGGCGCGTACGAGCGCATCTCCGCCAGCGGCATGTCGAACTGGGCCACGACCTGCTCCTCGATCCGTCCTTGCGTCCCGGCCCGGCGTCTCATCGCCGGGCGGCGCCACGCCATCGTGGCAGATCCGGGTGTCCCGAGGAACCAGGGCGCCGCCTGACTCGTCCCGGCGCCGATCGAGCCTTGATTGGGGCAAGGCGCCGGGAGGATGATGGCTCGGACCGGCGCGATCAGCGCAAGCGAACGAGGGGTGTTCGATGCAGATCCGACGAGGCCTCCTGTTCTGGGGCCTGTTCCTGATACCGCTCGGCGCCGTGCCGCTGCTCGTGAGAGCCGGTGTGGTCGACGCAGCCACCGTGGCGGGAGCATGGCGCCTGTGGCCGGTCATCCTCATCGCCCTCGGGCTTGCCATCGTTGCCGGTCGGAGCCAGTTGGCGGTGATCGGCACTGCCGTCACCGCGGTCATCCTGGGGCTCGCCGCCGGCGGCGCGCTTGCCACGGGCAGCCCATGGTTTGGCGTCCTCGGTGATTGTGCAAACGGCCGCGATGTGACCTCTCAGGAGGACCAGACCGGCACCTTCACGAGTGCCGCGACGGTTCGACTCGACCTGAGCTGCGGCGACTTCCAGCTCGCCACGCAGAGTGGCTCAGATTGGGCCCTCCACGCCGACTTCAATGGGCCTCCGCCGGTCGTCACTGCCACCCCGAACGCGCTCGAGGTCAAGTCCCCGACCAGCGGCAATGGTCGCCGCCAGTCGTGGAACGTCAAGGTTCCCTCCAGCGCCATCGGGGGCCTCGAGATCCATGCCGCCGCCGGGAGCGGAACCGCCGATCTCGCCGGTGCCATGCTCACCAGCGTGACGGCAGGCGGTGATGCCTTCGATCTGACGATCGACGCCGGGTCCGCGACCATCGGCAGGGTCGACGTGACGATGAATGCGGGCCGCTCCCGAATCACGCTCGGCTCGGGTCCCGTCACCGGCAGCCTGTCGGTCAATGCCGGAGCCATCGACCTGTGCGTCCCGACCGGTTCGCCCCTGCGTATCCGCCTCACCGACCAGCTGACGTTCGCCCACAACCTCGACGATCGCGGCCTCGTGAAGAGCGGCGGAACGTGGACGAGATCGGGCACTGACCCCGAATCGGTGATCGACCTGACCGTCGATGGCGCCGCCGCCAGCTTCACTCTCGATCCCCAAGGAGGTTGTCGATGAGCCGCCGGTTGTTCCGATCCCGCGACGATCGAATGCTCGCGGGGGTCGCGGGCGGTCTCGCCGAGCTGTGGGACGCCGATCCCTCGCTCGTCCGGGTCGTCTGGGCGATCCTCGTGCCGTTCACGGGCGGCTTCGCCCTGCTCGCCTACGTGATCATGGCGTTGGTCGTCCCGGAAGAAGAGGACGAGCCGGTCGCGTACGCCCAGCCAGCCGCGTACGCCCAGCCTGCCGCGCCATCCTCGTCGCCTGCGCCGTCCCCGCCACCATCGCCGACCGATGTCGGAACCCCTCCACCGGCTGACGCTGAGAGCCCCGCTCCGGTCACGCCCCTGGCGGCATCGAGCCCGCCGCCGGATTGGCGGTCCGCGCGCCGGGAGGCTCGAGCGGCCCGCAGGGCGGCCCGTCGTGACCATCGCGGTGGCCCCGGCAGCATCGGCGTGCTGATCGGTGCGCTCCTGGTCGTCGCCGGCATCTACTTCCTGGTGCGCGAGTACATCCCGGACATCGACCTCAACTGGCTCTGGCCGGCCGCCTTGATCGCGCTCGGCGTCGTCGTCCTTCTTGCGGCCTTCCGGCGACCGCCGACGGACGCGACGCCGCCCGATGAAGGCCCGCCGACCTGACGCCCTGCGCGGCGCCAGTCACCCGTCGAGCTGGAGGATCGTCTGGCCGCCGAAGGCCAGCGCCTCGCCGACCTGGTAGGCGTCGGCGATCTTGTTCCAGGCCCGGAAGCCTGGATGGCTATCGTGTTCGTGGTGGCCCTCGTCGGTCGCGAAGACCGCGACGACGAGATACTGGGTCGAGCCGGCCACGGGCCGCGTGGTGATATCCAGCCGGGAAAGCGAGGCCCGGACCAGCAGGCCGCGCGAGAGGAGATCCCGCCAGACCGGCAGCTCGTGCTCGTGGAATCC
>DATHGS010000120.1:0-11368 GCA_035490155.1 Candidatus Methylomirabilota bacterium
CTTGTAATAGCCCGCCTGCTGGGCGAGATAGAACGGGGCGAACTGGACGCTGGCGATGTAGCCGAGGCCCACGGTCAGCGACGCTGCCACGGGCGACCCGGACGGGGCGACCGAACCCGACGGGGCGACCGACGACGGGGCGACCGAGCCCAACGCCGAGGGCGCTATCGGGGCCGACGGGGACGGGGACGTCGTCGATGACGACGACGGTCCGCACGCGCCGACGATGATCGCGGCGACGGCGGCGAGGACCGCGCTCCGAGCGCGGATCGAGCGACGTGAAATCACGAGTGCCTCCAGGCTGCTGGGCTCAGCGAACGCCGACGAGTCGGCGCTCCGCGAAAACGACGACGAGATAGAGGGCGATCCCGACCATGGCGATCGTGGCGAGGGTCGCGAACATGAGCGGGATGTCGAACAGGCTCCCGCGGGCGAGGTTGACGAGGACGCCGAGGCCGCGGTCGGCGCCGGCCCACTCCCCGACGATCGCGCCGACTACCGCCAACGTCACGCCGACCCGCATCCCGCCGAGGATCGACGGCAGCGCCCCGGGGATCTCGAGCGTCGTCAGGACCTGGCGACGGGTCGCCCGGAAGCTGCGGGCGAGCTCGAGCAGGCCGCGATCGACGGATCGGACGCCGACCATCGTCGAAACGGCGATCGGGAAGAACACGATGAGGCCGCAGATGACGACCTTGCTGATCAGCCCCGGCCCGAACCACAGGGCAAGGAGTGGGGCGAGGGCAAGGATCGGCGTCGCCTGCGCGGCGACGACATAGGGCGAGATGATCCGCTCGACGAGCGCGGATCTCGCGAGCGCGTAGCCGACGAGAAGCCCCGTCCCGGCGCCGACCGTGAATCCGAGCCCGATCTCGACGAGGGTCGCCAGCGCGTGCGGCTCAATGATGCCGTCGGCCCAGGCTCGGACGAACCGCTGCCCGACGACCTCGGGCGAGGGCAGGATGAACGGCGGGTAACCGCCGACGAGGACCACGAGCTTCCAGGCGACGACGAAGACGGCGAAGGACGCGACGACCGAACCGACGGCGGCGCGGTTCATGCGGCCGCCTCGGCGTGTTCGAGATGGGCTCGGATCGCCGTTGCGGCCCTCGAAACGATCGCGCCGTCGAGGAGGGCCAGGGATCGCGGCCGCGGAGCGTCGATCGGCACGATGCCGGCAACGCGGCCGGGGCCGGGCGTCATGACGACGACCCGATCGGCGAGCAGGATCGCCTCCGGGATGCTGTGAGTGACGATGACGATCGTCGTATCGGTCTTTTCCCAGAGGTCGAGCAGCTCGAGGTTGAAGCGTTCGCGGGTGAGCGCGTCGAGGGCGCTGAACGGCTCGTCGAGCAGAAGCAGCTCAGGGGAGAGGGCGAGGGCCCGGGCGATCGCGGCGCGCTGGCGCATCCCGCCGGAGAGGTGAACCGGCCGGACGTCGGCCGCGGCGGTCAGGCCCACGAGGTCGAGCAGCTCCCGGAGGCGCTCGGCGCGCCTCTCCCGGGTCCAGCCGGCGAGTTCGAGCGGGTAGGTGACGTTGTCGGCGACCGACCGCCACGGGAGCAGCCGCGGCTCCTGAAAGACGAGCCCGATCCGCGGGTCCGGCCCGTTGATCGGTCGATCGTCAAGCGTCACGCCACCGCGTTCGGCGGGCAGCAGCCCGGCGACCACGCGCAGGAACGTGCTCTTGCCGCAACCGTTCGGTCCGATGAGAGCGACGACCTCGCCGCGCTCGACGTCGAGATCGATGCCGTCGAGGGCCAGAGTTCCATTCGGGCCGCCGAATCGGACCGCGACATCCCGGGCGACCAGCCGGCCGGCGCGGGTGGGCGTGCCCGTCGTGCCCGTCGCACCCGTCGCACCCGTCATGCTCGTGCCATCGCACGGACGATCGGGGCGATCGCTGGATGGAGGCTGGTGTATGCCTGATACGCCGCGTCGTACAGGTCGCGCAGCTCCGGTCGGGGCTCGAGGCGTCGGGCGACGCTGGTCATCCCCTGGATCGCCGCCCGCACGTCGGCATAGGCCCCGATCCCGCTCGCCCCGAGGATCGCCGCCCCGACCACCGCGGTCTCGAGGATCGCCGGGATCTCGACCGGGAAGCCGGTCACATCGGCCTTCACCTGGTTCCACATCTCGCTCCGCGCGGGCCCGCCGCAGACGCGCATATCGCTGACGCGAGCGCCCGCGGCGAGGATCGGCTCGGCCACATGGCGGATCGCCAGCGCGGAGGCCTCGACGATCGCTCGGACGAGGTGGCCCCGGCCGTGGGCGAGACTGAGCCCGACGAACGCGCCACGGGCGGTCGGATCCCACAGCGGCGAGCGCTCGCCTGCGAGATACGGCAGGAACAGCACGCCGGCCGCACCGGGCGGTGTCGTCGCCGCCTCCTCGAGGAGGGCCGCGGTCGGGATCGCGTCGCCGAGGATGGAGCCACGGAACCAGTCGATCGCCCGACCGGTCGCCGCCATTGCGCCGCCGACACTGTACAGGCCAGGCAGCGGCGCGATCGTCGAGAACGAGCCGGGAACGACGAGCGGCCGATCCCAGTAGACGCCGAAACCGCCGCCCGCCCCGCCCGGGTCGAGCGCATCGCCCGCGGCCGTCATCCCGGCTCCGTGGTAGCTCGCCCACGCGTCGACGACGCCGGCGACGACCGGCGTACCCGGTCGAAGCCCGAGCTGCTCCCCGGCGACATCGGTCAGTTCGCCGACGACCTGGCCGGCGACGACCGGCGGCGGAAGGCGACGCGGGTCGATCCCGGCGGCGGCGAGAACATCCGTCGAGGGGTAGGGCTGGCCGGCTACGAGACTGGTCGCTGCCACGCCGGTTAAACGGAAGGCGAGAAACTCCCAGGTCGCGAGGAACCAGCGGGTCGCCGCGGCCACAGCCGGCTCGTTCCGCTCGACCCAGAGCGCGGCGGGCAGACCAGCAAGAGCCCACCCCTGGAGTCCGGTCGCCTCGGCCAGCTCGGCCTGCTCGGCGGCAGATCGGCCGTCGGACCAGATGATCGCCGGGCGGGTCGGCCGGCCCGCGTCGTCGACGGCGACGAGTGTCGGACCGTGGCCGTCCAGACCGACCGCCACGATCTCCGCCCCGGCGTCAGCAGCGAGCTTCCGGACGATCGTCGTCACCGCGCCCCACCATGCCTCCGGGTCCTGCTCGGCGCGACCGGATGCCGGATCCGTGTCCGTCCGATAGCCCGCGCGGGCGAGACCCAGCAACCGGCCATCGAGCGTCACGAGCCCTGCCTTCACCTCGGTCGTCCCGAGGTCGATCCCGAGGACCGCCGCTTCCCCCGCCGTGCCGGTCACGCGGACGCCCTGGTCACGCGGCCGCCGCGGCGTCGTCGAGCTCGACGACGGCCTCGGCCGTGCGGACGTCCGACACGAGCGTCGTCAGGCTGCCGGCTCGCAGCGCCCCGAGGATCGGGCGGACTTTGGCCTGCCCGCCGGCGACACCGACCCGGGCCGGGATCTTCGGCAGGTCACGGGCGTCGAAGGCGATCGTCCTAGCCCGAAGGTCGTCGGCCAGGAAGCGCCCGTCGACGTCGAACGGGGCGATGAGGAGCTCACCGACCGCCGCGCCCGATTGCAGGTCCCGGCACGTCTCTGCACCGAATGTCGCCTCGCTCCAGGCCGGCCCGCCGATGCCGAAC
Source organism: Candidatus Methylomirabilota bacterium (assembly GCA_035490155.1). Lineage (GTDB taxonomy): Bacteria > Chloroflexota > Limnocylindria > Limnocylindrales > CSP1-4 > CF-46. Next base: position 3,659 of record DATHGS010000120.1, read on the forward strand.
GCGGCGACGTCGAGCCGGCCCCACAGGTCGAGGATCCGGCGCAGCCCGTCGTGGGCGTAGAGCGAGGCTTTCGTCGCCGGGTCGTCGACGAGGCCGGGGGCGAGCAGGCCAAGCGGGGTGCCGCCGATGCCATCGGCCACTCGCCGGAACGGTTCGCGGGCCGGGCCGCTGAACCAGTAGCCACCGCAGAGCGGGAGCACGGTCGCACCGGTCTGATGGGTCGGTTCGTCGAGGGCGTCGGCGACGGCCGATATCGACGAGCCGTCCCCGATTCCGACGACGGCGCCGTCACGAATCGCCGCCCGGAGGACCTCGGCGCCGAGCCGCCCGATCATCCGCCGGCCGACATCCTCGGGCCCGGCGACGGTCGGCGCGAGATGGACGGCGTGGAGACCGAAGCGGCGGCGGAGCTCGTCGGCGGCCGGCGAGGCTTCCGACGTTCGATCGATGATCCGGATCTCGACGATGCCCTCGGCGCGGGCGCGCTTGAGCAGCCGCGAGACCTGGGGCCGAGTGACGCCGAGCAGCTCCGCGACGCGCGACTGTGTCTCACCGAGTTCGTAATAGAGCCGGCTCGCCTGGACCAGCTGCTCGAGGTCACTCAATGTGTCTCCGTCTGCGCCGCGCCCCGCGGCCTTGCCGTGGTGCACATTTGCACGATACAGATGTGCACTGGCGGCATCATCGACCGCGGGCGGGCCACGTGTCAATTGCCGTCCGCGTCGGTCGGATTTCGGCAGTCAGGTGTCCGATATCGGACGCCGCGGGAGATCGACCTTCCGCCAGAGTCGATACGCCGATAGTTCCGCTCAAGCGGAACGACCACTTGAAAGGGCGTCGCTTCTAACGATGGTTTCGCTTGGTTGGAACGATCGCGAAAGCAACTCTGACGGAGGAGGGACTGCGCGGCCGCACGCGGCCGGCATTCCGAGACGCGCGACGCGCGCGCCCAGCCTCAGATCACGCGGCCGGGGTTCATGATCCCGAGCGGGTCGAGGGCCGACTTGATCGAGCGCATTACGTCGATGACGTCGGCGCCGACCTGTTCGACGAGGACGTCGCGGCGGGCAAGGCCGATCCCGTGTTCCGCGGTGACCGTCCCGCCGAGGGCGATCGCCGCCCGGTAGAGGTCGGCTCGCGCAAGGTCGGTCAATTCCTCGGCCCGTGGATCGCCGTGCTCGAAGATCAGGTTCGGGTGGAGATTGCCGTCCCCGGCGTGGCCGAAGGTCGCGATCCGGATGCCGTATTTCGTCGCGACGGCCTCGATCGCGCGAAGGAGATCGGGCACGCGACTGCGGGGCACGCCGACGTCCTCCATCCGGACGGTGCCCTGGCGCTCTAGCGCCCGAAGCGCAAGACGGCGAGCCTGGCGGAGCCAATCGGCTTCGGTCGGGTCCTGGGCGCGGATGACCGAGCTCGCACCGGCTGCCTCGCAAGCCGCAACCGCCACCTCGAGCTCGGCCGCCGCCGCGGTCGCCGCGAGGTCTGACTCGACGAGGAGCATCGCGGCGGCCTCTCGATCGAGACCGAGGTTGTTCGCCTCGTCGACAGCGAGGATCGTCTCGTGATCGAGGAGCTCGATCGTGACCGGGTCGATCGGCGCGGCGATGATCCGCGCAACGGCGTCCCCGGCGCCGTCGAGTGTCGGGAAGAAGGCGAGCATCGTCGTCCGTGCCGGCGGCGCCGGTCGCAGTCGCAATGTCGCCTCCGTGATGATGCCGAGCGTCCCCTGCGACCCGACGAACAGGTGGGTCAGGGCGTAGCCCGCGACATCTTTCACGTTCTTGCCGCCGGTCCGGATGACCCGGCCATCGGCCAGGACGACCTCCAGCCCGAGCACGGAATCGCGGGTCTGCCCGTACTTCACGCAGCACAGTCCGCCGGCGTTCGTGCCGAGGTTGCCGCCGATCGAGCAGATCTCGTAACTGGCCGGATCCGGAGCGTAGTAGAGACCCTCGGCGGCGACGCGGGCCTTCAGCTGCGCATTGAGGATCCCGGGCTGGGTCACGACGACGAGGTTCGCCTTGTCGATCTCGAGGATCGCGTCCATGCGGGTCATCGCGATCGTGATCCCGCCCTCAATCCCGGCGGCTCCGCCGGACAGACCCGTGCCCGCGCCGCGCGGCACGATCGGGATCCGATGCTCAGCGGCGAGGCGGACGAGGGCGCTGACCTCGGCGGTCGACGTGGGCAGGGCGACGGCAAGGGGCAGGCCGGCCACGAGGTAGGCGGTCTCGTCGGTCCGATAGGAGGCCCGATCGGCAGGGTCCTCGAGGAGGCGCAGCTCCGGCAGGGCGTCCCGGACGGCGGCGAGGAAACGCGCCTGGGCCGGGCTCGCGGCCGTCGGCTGGATCGACGGTGCGGTCATGACCGACAGTCTACTCACCGCCCCGCGCGCGGTCGTCGTCGACCGGGTCTGGCGTCGCTTCGGCGCACGTCCCTAGCCGTCGATCGTCCGATCCCCAGCCGTAGATCGTCCGATTCCGAACGCCCGCCAAAGTCACTTCCATTTCGCCCCGATCCTCCGATTCCGGATTCCGAATCCGGAGCATCGGGCCGTGACAGCCCTGATGCTCCGATTCCGGACTCCGATTCCGGATTCCGATTCCGGAGGAACGGCCGCGATTGAAGTGAATTTCCGCGGCGTTCGCTATCGGAGCATTTATCTCCCCGGCGGCAGCTGCCAGGAAGCGTCGATCGGCATCGGACGGGTCCGGCGCGCGGCAGGGCGGCGGACGGTCACGCGGTCCGGCGGCGCACCCGCGGTCGGCCGGGACGCGGACGGTCACGTGGCCCCGACGGCCGACCCGCGGTCGACGGATCAGGCCGAGCGCCGTAGGATCGACCAGATGTTCCGACCACGCCGCCTCGCCCGCGTGTGGGTCGTCGCGGCTCTCATTGCGCTGCTGATCATGCCGGCCGTGGCGCTCAGCGCCCCCGCGGGTCGCGTTCCCGGGGGACAGGTCGCGCGTGATCTTGTCGCCGCGCCTCGGTCGGACGCGGTTGCGGCGACCTCCGTCGACACGACGACCGCCGTCGATGTATCGCCCACGTCGCCGGGCACCGAAACCGTCGCAGCGACGCTGCCGCCCGCGTCGATGACCGGTGCCCCGCCCGCCGCAACCGTCACGGCAACCGGCATCGTGCCCGGTTCGGTCAACCGGACGAGCATCAACCTGACGGCCACTTACACCGTCGGCCTGCGGCTCAATTTCGGCACCCGAAGCTTCCGGGCCGACACGACGATCGACATCGTCAACACCTCGGGCGGCCCGATCGACCGCCTCGAGCTCAACACGATCGCGGCCCGGCTCGGTGGCATGCACCTGACCGCTGTGGCGGTCGACGGCACGCCGGTCACGGCGACGATCGACGACCAGACGATCATCGTGCCCCTCGGCGGCGTGCTGGACGCCGGCGCGACGACGCGGGTCCGCGTCGCCTACGCGGCGACGCTCCGCTCGACGCTGATCGGGTCGAACTGGCTGTTCACCAGGACCAACGGTGTCCTGGAGGCCTATCGCTGGATCCCTTGGGTCAGCCGCCGGACGCCGTTCAATCGACCGAACCACGGCGATCCGTTCGTGACCGCGGTCAGCCCGCGCGTCCGCGTCGCGATCACGAGCGATCGGACGCTCGTCTACGCGACGCCCGGTTCGCGGATCGCTGTCACCGGTCTCCGCCAGACGTTCGAGGCGACGAACGTCCGCGACTTCGCGTTCACCGCCGCGCCCGACTATCGGACGATCTCGGCGACGGTCGGCGACAACGTCATCCGCGTCTACTACCGCGGCAGTTTCCCGGCCGTGGCCACGCTCGCCGCGGCGAAGCGGGCGATCACGAGGATGGAGGCGCTCGTCGGGCCATATCCGTATCGAACCTACCGGCTCGCACAATCGGCCGGCGGTTACGGGATGGAGTCGCCGGGGTTGACCTGGATCCCGTCGGGCGTCGCCCGGACGAACCTCGCCTATCTCGTCACCCATGAGACCGGCCATCAGTGGTTCTACAGCCTCATCGGCAGCGATCAGGCTCGCCAGCCCTTCGCCGACGAGGCGGCGACCGACTTCCTCGCCCGGTACACCCTCGGCCTCCGGCGGGCGAGCCGCTGCTCGACGGCTCGGCTCGACCTGACGATCTATCGCTACTCGGGGGCCTGCTATTACGAGATCGTCTACATCCAGGGCGGCAACTTCATCGACGATCTGCGCCGCCGGATGGGCTCGACCGCGTTCTGGCGGGGCATCCGGGCGTACGTCGCGGCGAACCGGTTCCAGTTCGGGTCGACGAAGGAGCTGCTCGACACGCTCGACGCGGCGACGCCGCTCAACCTCGTCCCCCGCTATGCGCCCCGCTTCCCGAGCATTTACTGAGGCGCCGGGCCAGTAGGGCTCCTCGACACCGGCGCGGTCGGCGTGGCGCTCGCGATCCGGCGGTCGGCCGCGAGGGCCTGGGGCATCTGGCGAAAGGACGGCGGCAGGATCGGCCGCCAGGCCCGCCAGCCGGCGACTAACCAGGCGGCGATCGCCCGCTCGAACGGGCCCCAGCTCAGGCCGTAGTCGTCGCGGACGCCCTCAGGTAGAAGACCGATGGCGGGCCAGAGCGTCCACGCGTAGAGAGCCGATGGCACGCCGTCGAGGGCCGGGACGACCGGCCCGAGCGGCGGATGAAGGACCGCGTCGGCCAGCTCGCGAGCGACGCCCGAGACTCGAACGGGGCCGTCCGGCGCGAGCATCCCGGTGACGTACGTCTCGAACGCGTCGAGGTCGGCCGGCAGGTGGTTCGCCGGAACGCCGAACGCCCGGCCGATCTGCAGCGTTTCCTCGTAATAGCGAGCGCGGCGATCGCGATCGAGCGGCTCGATCCAGCCGTCATGCGACGATCGTCGTGTCGACCAGTGTCGCGTGGACCCACAACGAGAGCTCCGGATCTCGCGCCCGATAGCCAGAGCCCTCGATCGCCCGGTGGAGCTCGTTGAGGCGGCGGATCTCCGCCCGTGCCGTTGTCGTCGTTCCGTAGACGATCGCCAGATAGCTCCGCAGCGTTGCCCGCAGCCGACGCCACGGATCGGCCCGGAAGTCGCTGTGATCGGCCACACCCGCGGCCACGAGCGGGTGAGCCAGTTGGAGGAGCAGTGCCCGCGGCCCCGCCCCGAGGAGGAGCATCGCCTCGCGGTTGAGCCGCCAGGCCTCGCTCGTCGGGCCGTAGAGCCCGCCAATCCCGTCGAGGTCAGTGACGATGTCAGTCATCCGACGGGGCCGACGGAACGAAGGGACCGGTATGGGACGCTGGGGCTCCGACTTCGACCCGGACCGGCTGGCCGAGCTCGAGACCGGAATGTGGAAGGCGTATTACCGCCACCAGCCGGCTCGGCTGTTCGGCTTGCTGATCCGCGGGTTGCGTGAGCAGGCCAAAGCGTCGTGGCCGCGGGCGCTCGCGTCGGGCCTCCTCCTGACGAGGGCCGCCGTCGGGTTTGCGAGGTCGTCGGGCGACTACGCCCGGTTCGGTCCGACCATCGCGCGGGCTTATCGCATGCTCGGCCTGCCGCGCGATGTGAACGCCGAGGAGGTCGCCCGCTGGGAGCTGCGCTGGTGGGTCGTGCGGCGGGAGATCGGCCTGTCGGCGGGCCACGCCGCGGGCGAGGCGATCAGCACGATGTACGCGGCCCTCTACCAGCTGCCGATCGATCGCGTCACCGAGGCCGGCCGGCTGCGCGGGATCGCCGCCGAGATCCGCGACCGCGGGGCGTCGACCGATCCGGAGGGGCCGACCGGACGGGGCGACAGCTACTGGCCGGAGGTCGGCCGGTACCTCGCCGAGTCGTACCGGAATCTTCACACCGTCTTGCGCGAGAGTTCCGGCTGAGCCTAGCGCTCCGGTGGCCGCCGACCGACGGCCCACCAGGCAACGATGAATGCGATGGCCGCCAGCAGCAGCTTCAGGCCATCGAAGATGAGGAACGGCGTGAGTCCGAAGGCGGCCGCCGTCTCGAGCCGGGTCGCGGCGTATTTCTCCGGCAGTGACGCCGCCAGCCATGGCACCCCGATCAGGTAGATGACCACGTTGCCGATGAGCATCGCCGCCACCGCGCCGAGGACGTGGCGGTCCCAGCCGAGCTCGGCCAGGCGGCCGGTCACGGCCGCCGCGACCATGAAGCCGAGGAGGTAGCCGCCCGTCGCGCCGAGGATGATCGTCCCGGCGGCATCGCGGCCGATGAACTTGTCGAGGCCGTGCCCGCCTCCGGCGTAGATCGGCAGCACCAGCCCGGCGAGCAGGTAGAGCGCCACCGACAGGACGCCGCGCCGCAGGCCGAGGGCTCCGCCGATCACGAGGACCGCGAAGGTCTGGCCGGTGATCGGGACCGGTGTCGAGGCGAGCTGGATCCGGAAATCGCCGACGATCGGGACCGTCTGGCCGGTCTGGACGATCGTGATCTGGGCACAGACGGCGATGAGCAGGGCGCCGGCAACGATGAGGGCGATGTGCCGGACGCGAGTCCCGAGCCGCTCCCCCACCCGGATCGGCACGAGGAAGTCGGCGAGGGTGATTCCCCGCTGGTCGAATGGGACGCGGCTCATCCGCGGGTGGACGATCGTCATCCGGGCGTGGCTCCCTTTATCGGCCGCAGTTCCCCGCCGCGCGGAGGGCCGAGTCTACCACCGGACCTACTCGTGCTGGACCGCCCGGACGATCGCCAGCTGGCTCGCCAGCCGGGCCGGATACCAGGCCGCCAGGATCGAGACGCCGATGCCCAGGACTGCCGCCAACGCGATCGAGGACCATGGAACGGCAAGGCCGAGGCTCGGTTGTCCACCCGACAACGCACCCATCAGAACGGCCGCGACGAGACCCGTGGCGATCCCGAGGATCGTCCCGGCCACTCCCACGATCCCGGCCTCGACGACGACGGTCCGCCGGACCTGGCGGGTCGTCATCCCGGCCGCGCGTAGGACGCCGAGCTCGCGGACCCGTTCGAGGACGTTCATCGAGAGGGTGTTGACGATCCCGAGCGCGGCGACGATGACGGCGACGATCGCCAGCGCGTCGAACAACCCGAAGACGCGGCCGAGCGCGTCGTCGACGGCCCCAGCGACCCGCTCGAGCGGGTTCGGCTCGAGGGCGAGGCTGCGGGCCGTCTGCTCGAGGACCGGCCGCGCGTCGGCCTCGCGGCCCGGCGCGTAGCGGATCGCGAAGACATCGGCGCCGGCGACGCCCAGCTTGTCGGTTGCGTCGCTCCAGCCGACGAGCATCGCCTCGCCGGCCCCGCCGGGCAGCGTTCTGTCCGCAACGCCGACGATCCGCAGGTCGAGCTGTTCGCCCCCGCCGAGTGCCAGCGTCACCGTTCCGCCGACGCCGAGTTGGAGCCGGTCCGCAAGGGACCGCGGCAGGATCGTCGCTCCGCCTGCATCGAGCGCGGGCAAGGCCGTCGCCCGATCGCCGGCAACGAGGTTCAGCCGGCCGTCGGCCAGCAGGTCCGCGCCCGACACCGCGGCAGCGTCGGTCCGGCTGCCGCTGCGGGCGACCTCGAAGATCGCGATCGGGCTTACCCGCGCGACGCCGTCGACGGCCGCCAGCTCGGTCGGCGCGTCCTCGTCGAGGGCGACCGGTCGGATGGACGTGACCAGCTCGTCGCCGGGGATGACCTCCGCGAGCCAGGCCGCGGCCTCGGCCCGTGACGAACCGGCGACGCCGCCGATCGCCACGACCATC
>DATHGS010000121.1:0-2928 GCA_035490155.1 Candidatus Methylomirabilota bacterium
GCCATGGGCGAGGCGCGCGAGGTCATCGGCGAGCGGTATGGCGCCGAGTTCACGATGCCCAAGGGCCGCGTCTACAAGACCAAGTCGAAGGGTGCCCAGGAGGCCCACGAGTCGATCCGGCCAACGAGCTTCAGGCGCGACCCGGACTCGCTGGCTGGAACGCTCAAGCCCGAGGAGCTGCGTCTCTACCGGCTCATCTGGCAGCGGGCGATCGCCAGCCAGATGGCCGCCAAGGAGATGGAGACGACGTCCGTCGAGCTCGCGGCCGGGCCGTATGAGCTGCGGGCGAGCGCCACCCGGACGCTGTTCGACGGCTTCTCGCGGGTCTACACCGAGGGTCGCGACGACGGCGCCGCCGAGGACGACGAGGAGAAGCGATTGCCGCCCCTCGCCGAAGGTGCCACGACGACCGTCGTCGACGTCACGCCCGGCCAGCACTTCACGGAACCGCCGCCGCGCTTCACCGAGGCGACCCTGATCAAGGCGCTCGAGGAGCACGGCATCGGCCGGCCGTCGACGTACGCCGCCACGATCTCGACGATCACCGACCGGGGCTACGTCCGCGTCGAGGAGCGGCGGCTCCATCCCGAGATCGTCGCCGGGATCGTGACGGACCTGCTCGTCGAGCACTTCGGTGACTACGTCGACGTGGAGTTCACGGCTCGGATGGAGGAAGAGCTCGACGAGATCGCCCGTGGCGAACGGGCCTGGGTCCCGCTCCTGCGCGCCTTCTACGGGCCGCTCCGCGATCGGGTCGACGAAAAGCGCAAGGCGCTCAAGCGGGCGGACTTCACGACGGAGGCGACCGACGAGGTCTGCTCGCTCGGCCATCCGATGGTCATTCGCCTCGGCCGGAACGGCCGCTTCCTCGCCTGCTCGCTGTTCCCGGAGCACAAGGAATCGCGGCCGCTTCCAGGCGATGAGGCACCGCCGCAGGCCGGCGAGGGCGAGGTCTGCCCGGAGTGCGGCGAGGGAACGCTCGTCGGCAAGAACGGCCGATTCGGGCCGTTCGTCGGCTGCTCGCGGTACCCCGATTGCACCTTCATCAAGAAGGAAGGCCCACCGCCGCCGGATCCGCTGCCCTTCGAGGTGATCTGCCCGAAGAACCGTGACGGGCATCTCGTCCCGCGACGGGCGCGCCGGACGGGCAACGTCTTCTATGGCTGCTCGAACTACCCGAAGTGCGATTTCACCACGAACTTCGAGCCGGTCGGGGCGGTCCACGATGCCGACGACGGGCCCGTGGCCCGGAAGGGTGACACCGGGATCTGCCTGCGCTGCGGCGCCGACGTCCCGTTGCCCGAGGGGGTGGAGCTCGTCGGTGCCCGGCTGCCCGGCGGTCCACCGAATCCCGAGGCGCTGGCGAAGCCGGCACGTGGCGGTGGCGCGCGGCGCGGCGGCCGAGCCGGTGGCGCGGCCGGCGGAGGACGAGCGAGGCCAGGCGGCCGAGGGGCGCCGCAAACCGCGTCGGCCGGTCGGTCACGACGAACCGAGAGCGCCCCCGACGCGTGAGCGCCGGGCCGGTCGACCCCGCTCTCGAGCGGTTCCTGCGCGGCCTCGACGCTCGTGACGCCTCCGAGCACACCCGCCGCTCATACAAATCCACGATCACGGCCTATCTCGACTGGCTGGCCGACCGCGGCGCCGACTGGCGAGCGCCGTCGCGCGCCGACCTCCGGGCATACCTCGCCCATCTCGGTGGTCGTGGCGCGCGCAGCTCCGTGGCCCAGCGCCTCGCCGCAATCCGGTCGTTCCATCGTTACGCGGCCCGCGAGGGGCTGGCCGCCGGCGATCCGTGGGGCGCCATCGCGACGCCCCGCCTGCCACGGCGCCTGCCGCGCGTGCTCGAGGTCGACCAGGTCGAGCGACTCCTCGCCGCGGTCGACGCCGAGCTCGCCGCCGCGGACCTCGTCGCCCCGAGCCGGATCGACCTCGCGACGGCCCTCGCGCTCCGTGACCGGGCACTCGTCGAGACCGCCTATGCCGCAGGCCTCCGCATCAGCGAGCTCGCCTCGGCCGACCTTGCCTCTCTCGAGCTGCGCCGCGGCGAGATCCGGGTCCTCGGCAAGGGGCGCAAGGAACGCATCGGGTTGATCGGCCGGCCGGCGCGGGCCGCCCTGTCGGCCTATCTCGAGGACGGCCGACCGATCCTCGTCGAGCGCGGCGCGATCGGTGCGATCGCCGCCCACACAGACGAGCCGGTCGAGATCTTCCTCAATCACCTCGGCCGGCCGCTCGGCGTTCGCGGGCTGCGCTATCGGCTCGACCTGCTTCGTCGCCGGGCTGGCCTTCCGGACGGCGTCTCGCCGCACACCCTGCGCCACTCGTTCGCGACGCACCTGCTCGACGGCGGGGCGGACCTGCGGGTCGTCCAGGAGCTCCTCGGCCATGAGAGCCTGGCGACGACCCAGGTCTACACGCACGTCTCGCCGGCCCGGCTCCGGGCCGCCTATCGCGGCGCCCATCCACGGGCCGCCCGCCCGGTCGGCGGCTGAGTTCCCGGTTGCTCGGGTGAGCGCCCACCGGACGCTGGCGAAGGCCGGACTCCTCGTTTCCGGGGCGTTTCTCGTGTCCCGCGTCCTCGGCTGGCTCCGCTATGTGGTCATGGTCGAGTTCTTCGGCGCAAGCGGCGATCTCGACGCGTTCCTGGCGGCCTTTCGGCTCCCCGACCTGATGTTCCAGCTCGTCGCCGCCGGGGCGCTGTCGTCCGCGATCATCCCGATCGCGGCCGCCCTCCTTGCGACCGGCGACGAGGCCCGAACGTGGCGGGTGATCTCGACGATCGCGAACCTGATGCTCATCGCCCTCGTGGCCCTCGCCGTGATCGTCTACATCGCGGCCCCGTGGATCGTTCCGATCATCACCCCGGGCTTCGTCGACGATCCGCCAAAGCTCGAGCGAACGATCGAGCTCACCCGGATCATGCTG
>DATHGS010000122.1:0-2719 GCA_035490155.1 Candidatus Methylomirabilota bacterium
GGAACCTGACGTTCGCCCCGGTCGCCGACGCGTACATCGAGCAGGACCTCGCGACCAGCAACTTCGGGACGAAGACGTCGGTCCAAGTTGACGGCAGTCCCATCAAGCGCTCGCTGCTGCGGTTCACCGTCGCCGGCGTCGGAACCCACGGCGTAGCGGCCGCCAAGTTGCGGCTCTACTGCGTCGATCCGTCGACGTTCGGCGGCGAGATCCGATCGGTCACCGGGACATGGTCGGAGACGGCCGTCACCTGGAACGCGAGCCCGGCCTTCGGCGCCTCGGCCGTCTCGTCAGTCGGGAGCGTCGTAGCCGGGCAGTGGTACGAGTTCAACGTGACCCCACTCGTGACCGGCAACGGCGACGTCACGATCGGCATGCTCAGCACGAACACCAACGGTGCGGACTACACGTCACGCGAAGGTGTCGCCGCCCAACGGCCGCAGCTGGTGGTAACCCCGGCTCCCTGACCGCAATCGTCGAGGCGACCGCGGATCGCGATCCCGGCGACGAAGGTGCAGCTCAGCCGAGCCGGTTGCCGGGAGTCGTGTCGTGGACCGCGACCCCGTCGAGGCCGCGCTCGGTAAGCGCCGCCCGCAGCTGATCCGGGGTCCCGGCGAGAAGCGGGAACGTGCCGTAGTGCATCGGGGCCACGTCGCTCACGCCGAGAAGCTCGACCGCCAGTGCCGCCGCCGCCGGGTCCATGGTGAAGTGGCCGCCGATCGGCAGGAAGGCCAGCGTCGGCCGGAAGCGCTCGCCGATGAGGCGCATGTCGCCGAACACATCGGTGTCGCCGGCGAAGTAGAAGCGAAAGCCGTTCTCGAGCTCGACGATGAACCCAACCGGCTCGCCGAGATAGATCGGTGATTCGGCGCCCGCATAGATGTCGCCGCCGGAGTGATCCGCCCGGACCATCGTGACCTTCAGCCCCGCGGCCTCGACGGTGCCGCCCTTGTTCATCCCGATCAGGCCATCCTTGTGGGCGTAGTTCCGGCCCAGCCAGAGGCTCATCTCATGGATGCACGGCCAAGCCGGCCGGGTCCGGCTGGCGATCATCAACGCGTCGCCGAAATGATCGGCATGACCGTGGCTGACGAGCATGAGATCGCAGCGCTCGACCCGGTCGGCGCCCTTCGGGCTGATCGGGTTGCCGAACCAGGGATCGAACAGGATCGTCTTGCCGCCCGGCGTGGTGACCTCCCAGCAGGCGTGGCCGTACCAGGTGAAGGTCGTGTCGCGATCGAGTCCCACGTGCGCACCTCCGCTTGTCGTCGCGTCCGTCGTCGTGTTTCGTCCATCGTAGGGGCCGGGCGGATCTCGCGGTGACCTCGACTACACTCGCCCGGTGCCTGCTGAACGGATCGCCGAGAACCTCGCCTACATCAACTGGACGGTCCTGACCAGTCTTGCGGTCGGGTCATTCGGGGCCGTCGTCCTCGCCCGGCTGCGAACGGATGCGACCCGCGGCTTCCTCGTATTCACCGCGGCGTGTGCGGTCGCCCTTGCAGTCCTCGCCTACTTTTCGGACCAGGCCCTCCCGGCCACGCTCGGAGGGTCGCCGATCGTCACCGACGGGACCTTCGACACGCCTCGCCGGGTCGCGCTCGGGGCGTTCGTCGTGCTGGCGGCCGCCTACACGATCGCCCTCGCCCAACGCCGACGCGCGCCGGCGCTCGCGGCGGGAGCTCTGTCGGCCGCGGCGGCGGTCCTCGTCTGCGGCGCGCTGGCCTGGGGCGGCGGGACGTTCGGGGCGGTACCGCTGCTGGTGCAGCTCGTCGTCCTGGCCGTTGCGACGGGCGGCGTCTTCGCGGCGATGATCCTCGGCCACTGGTATCTCGTCACGCCAAAGCTCCCGGAGGCGCCACTCATCCTGATCGCCCGCTCGCTCCTCGCCGTGGTCGCTCTCCAGCTGCTCCTCTTCGGGGTCTGGGTCGCGACGGGCGCCGGACCGGCCGGCGCATCGCCGTTCGGGGTGCTCGTGGGGCAATGGGCGCTGTTCGTCTGGCTCCGCCTCATCATCGGCCTGGTCTTCCCGCTTGTGGTGTCGTGGGCGGCCGTCAAGACCGCGCGAAGCCGGTCGATGGAGTCGGCGACCGGCCTGCTCTACATCAACGTCGGCTCGATCGCTGCCGGTACAATCCTGGCGGCCGGGCTTTACTTCGGGGCCGGGGTCCTCGTCTGATGCCGATCCGCGTCCGCGTCCGGCTCTTCGCCATCCAGCGCGAGCTTGCCGGCGCACGCGAGATCGCGCTCGAGCTCGCCCCGGGGGCCACGATCGAGGCCGCCTGGGCGGCGCTCGTCGAGCGTCATCCGGTCCTGGCCTCCGGTCGCCCGGCCGTCCGCTTCGCCCGCAACGGCGAATACGCCGATCCGGAGACCAGGCTCGGCAACGGTGACGAGCTGGCGATCATCCCTCCGGTAAGCGGGGGAGACGAAGCCGGGATCGAACCGGGCGGGGAAGTAGCGGCGGCAGGCGCTGAGCCAGCCGGTGAGCCGGGCGGCGACGGCCCCGTCGGAGTGCGGCGGATCCTCGAGCTGCGCGCTGATCCGTTCGACTCGACGATCCTGACCGACCTGGGCGAGGCTTTGGCGACTGACGCCGACGGAGCCGTCGTTGGGTTCATCGGGCGAACCCGCGAGACGCCGGGCACCCCCGCCGCGGGCCAGGAGGCGGAAGCGGCACGCCACGCTGGTCGTGCGGTCGAATCGCTCGGATACGAGG
>DATHGS010000123.1:0-4826 GCA_035490155.1 Candidatus Methylomirabilota bacterium
CGGCCCCGACGACGCTCTCGATGGACCCGTCCAGGACGCGCAGCAACTCGTCCACGTTGCCGGCTGCGGCGTGATGGAAACAGGCGATCCGCCAGTCGCGGCTCTCCGCCCAGTGTGCAATCGTAGTGTGAAGTTGGGCGACCGCTTCCTCGCGCATGCTCCTGCGGAGCCTTGCCTCGAGGAACTCGCGAACCAGTGGGTGGAACCCGAAGCCCGGTTTCGTCCATTCCTGACGACGCGACAAGAGCCCGAGCCGTTCGCTTTCAGCGATCAGACCATGAACGGTTGTCGCATCCATGCCGCTCGCGACCTCGGCGGCCTCGGGCTCGACCGACTGAAGGATCGACGTCCGCATGAGGAAGTCCTGGTGCTCCTCGGGGAGCTCGCCGACGACCTCCTCGGCGAGATAGTCGTGGAGATCTGATGTCGCCCCGGACAGCGCTCGAATGAAGCGTTTCGACCGTCGATCGTTCGCGGACGGCCGCACGGACGAGGTGAAGCGAGGCCGCCCAGCCCTCGGTTCGGCGGGTGAGATCGGCCAGGACGTCGCCCTCGAGCGGGTGCCGGTACGTCTCGCGAAACAGCTCCCCCGTCTCGGCCTCGGAGAATCGCAGGTCCATCGTGCGCATCTCGGCGAGCTCGCCATGTGACCGAAGTCGTCCGACCGGGATCGCCGGGACTCGGCGACTCGAGAAGACGACCGTGAGGCGTTCCGGGGCGCGCGCGACAAGTTCGCGGGCGATGAACCTGATGTCCGGGACGTCGTCGGCGACGTGGAAGTCGTCGAGGATAACGGCGGCGCCATCCTCGGAGATCGCGGGCAACTCGCGAAGGAACATATCGACCACTTCGTCGCGGGTTGGCCCGCCGGGCTCGGACTCACGCAGCATCGCCGCGGTTCGTTGAGCGAAGTCCGGTTCGTACTCGCGCCCGGCTGCGATCAGGTAGGAGAGGAAGGTTCCCCAGCTGCGATCCTCCGCATCCATCCGATACCAGAGGGTCCGCAGATGAGTCCGCCGCGAGAAGTCAGCCAGCAGCGTCGTCTTGCCGTAGCCGGCCTCGGCGATGACGAACATGACGCGGTTGTGGATCTTGACGTCCAGCCAGTCGAGAAGCCGATGGCGGGCGAGGGTTTCCTCGCGCAGCAGCGGTCGCTGGATCTTCCCCGGCTGGATCGGGAACCCGCTCACGACACCCTGCGATGCCCCTCTGATGAGGGCCGGCGCTTCGATCGCCGCTCGGCCCGGACCGACGGCTATCGATGCTCGGACCGATCGCGGCGCATCGGCACCGGGGACGGAATGGTCGAGCGGACCGTGAGTACTGGGCGGCGCGAACGATACGGAGCCGTCGCGCAGGGTGTCAACAACGGCGAGCCGATTGGGCCTGGGCATGCGCCCCATAGTGACCGGAGGGGCTTATCTGGCGATTAGCTGCGAGCCCGGCGTGGCTGTGACCCTCGGACTCAGCCCTCGTATTCGAAGCCGATCTTGACCTCGACCCGGTATTCGACGATCTGACCGTCCTCGACGACAGCGCTCGACTTCACGACCTCGACCGTCTGGATGTTGCGGACGGTTTTCGAGGCCGTGGCGACCGCCTGGCGAGCAGCATCGCTCCACGATTGCGGGCTCGTGCCGACCATCTCCCGAATGATGATGACGCCCATTGATCCATCTCCTGCTTCGATCCGTGTCGGCCCAGTCTAGGGCTACCCGGAATCAGCGAGCCGACCCTGGGCGGGTCGGCTCGTCCGCGGTTGGTCGGGCGCTGGTCAGACGGTGGCTGACTCACTCAGCGTTCCGGCTCGGACCTTGTCGAAGCATGAGCTGCAGTAGACGGGGCGGTCGTTCCGCGGCGCGAATGGGACCATGGCCTGGCCACCGCAACTGCCGCAGATCGCGGCGTGAAATTCCCGCGGGCCGCCGGCGGTCCGTGCCTGCTTCGCCGCCGCTCGGCATGCCGGGCAGCGTTGGGGGTCGTTCAGCAGGCCCTTGCTCGAAAAGAACGCCTGCTCGCCGCTGGAGAAGATGAACTCCTCCGAGCAGTCGCGACAGGTAAGCGATCGGTCCTCGTACACCCTCTCCGGAACCTCCTCTGGCGTAGTCGCGCTGGACAAGGCCCCCGGATCTGCCCCGGCGAGCTGGAATCGCACCGCGCGTCAATGGAGGGCAGGCGCGAGACGATTCGATCAGGCTCGATTCCGAGACTCTGTGGGGCAGAATACTGGTCCAGTCAAGCACTGCGAAGCACATTGATTCGCGGATTCGGCCACGATCTCGTGCGGATGTCGAATCGTCTCCGTCGATTTGTGCCCAAAGCGCACTCCGGGCCCGGTGCAGAGACGCACCATCACGGCCCCCGTCCGGAACCTCGCATAGCTGGATATCGCTAGCTTGCCTCGGCGAACCGCTCTCCGGCGTACGACACGAACCGCGTCTGGCGCTTCTTGAACCACAGCTGCAGATCGCCGGTTGGGCCGTTGCGATGCTTGGCAAGCTTCAGGTTGATCACCTCGCCCTCGGTGTCCTGGTCCTCGCCGGGCTTGTCCTTCTCGCGGTACAGGAAGAGGACGAGGTCGGCGTCCTGCTCGATCGCCCCCGACTCGCGCAGGTCCGAAAGGCGAGGCTCCTTCGATTCGCGCATCTCCGGTTGGCGGGATAGCTGGGAGAGGGCGATGACCGGCACACTCAGCTCGCGGGCGAGCGCCTTGAGGCCACGCGAGATCTCCGACACCTCCTGCACTCGGTTGGCGTCTCGGCTGGTCGTAGCCGCCTGCATCAGCTGGAGGTAATCGACGATCACGAGATCGAGCCCGGACTCAGCCTGCAGTCGGCGGGCCTTCGTCCGGAGTTCCATCGTGCTGATGCTCGGTGTGTCGTCGATGTACATCGGTGCTTCCGAGAGGGCGTTCATCGCGGGCGCGATCCGGGCGAAGTCGAGCTCTTCGAGGAAGCCGCTCCGGAGCCGCTGGCTGTCGATGTTGGCGACGCTCGAAAGCAGGCGAAGCACGAGTTGCTCCTTGCTCATCTCGAGACTGAAGACGCCGACGCTTTTCTTCTCCCTGACGGCCGCATGCTCGGCGATGTTGAGGGCGAAGCTCGTCTTTCCGACCGACGGCCTGGCGGCGACGACGATCAGGTCGCTCTTCTGGAGCCCGGTCGTCAGCGCGTCCAGGTCGGTGAACCCGGACCGGACGCCATTGATCTCACCGCGATGGGCGTGGAGGTAGTCGAGCCGGTCGTACGCCTGGTGAAGGAGTGAGTCGAGCTTCGAGAACCCCGACTCGAGTCGCTTCTGGCTGACCGCAAAGAGCTCCGCCTCGGCCCGATCGATCGCCTCCTGGATCTCGGCTGGATCCTCGTAGCCGATTCCGGCGATACGGCCCGCCGCGCCGATGAGGTTGCGGAGAACCGCCTTGCGCTCGACGATCCTGGCGTACTGGACGGCATGGACGGCTGTCGGGGTGGAGTTCGACAGGCTCGAGAGGTAGGCTCGTCCGCCGACCGCCTCGAGTTCATTGCTCCGTTCCAGCGTCTCCGCCACGGTGACGATGTCGATCGGCTCGCGCCGTTCGAAGAGCTCGATCACCGCCGTGTAGATCGACGCGTTCGCCTGGCGGTAGAAGTCCGCCGGTCGAAGGAACTCGGCCACCTCGACGACCGCGTCACGGTCGATCAGGATGGCGCCGAGCACGGACTGCTCGGCCTCGAGACTCTGCGGCGGAAGGCGATCGATCATGGGCTCCCCAGACGAGGTCGGTCGTTGGCCCGTCCGATTAGGGGGCTTGATCGGACTAGAAACCAGTCTTGACTTTCCCTGATGTGGCCTTCGTCCACACCTTCGGGAAACAAAGATTGCGATGTTGTCGAGATCTCCCGAGCAACTGTTGACGGCCTGTGGACGATCGGGCGTCAGGGCCACTCGCCGGGATGTTCCCGATACCGTGGACCAGGTTCTGACACGCCGCTGGCCTGTGATTCCCAATCCTGTTGTTCAACTCCCTTGGCGAGCCGTTTCAGTGTCGACCACCGCAGTGGATTGACTGTGGAGAGTCTGTTCAGCTCGACATCATCGGAAGTTGACTACTCCTCCAGCGCCATGCATGAAACTGCGAATTCCACCTACAGACCGGCACTCTGTCTTCTCGTGCTTGTGGAAGCGATGTGGAATACCGACCTCGAATTCTGTAATCGCATGTCTGCGATCGGCCGGCCCGGGCGGTTCAGGCGAAGGCGCCGGCGAGCACCCGCAGCGAGCGCACTATCGTGCGTGAGCGAGGGAGCGCAGCCGGCAACGCACGCATGAGCCGTCAGGCCGGCCAGCCGTCAGTCGAGACGTCGAATCACGCCGATCAACTTGCCTTGTATTCGAACGTCGGGGTAGAACTGGGCGGGATAATTCGGGTTTGCAGGCTGCAGCCGGACGCGATCCTTCTCCTTGAAGAAGCGCTTCAGGGTGACCGCGTTCTCCTCGACCTGGGCAACGACGATGTCGCCGTTGCGAGCCGTCGATTGAGGCCGGATGAGGACGAAGTCCCCATCGGCGATGTGAGCGTCGATCATCGAATCACCGCGGACCTTGAGGACGTAGGCATCGCCCGATGGCGCGAGCATGTCCGGGATGCCCACCGTCTCGGAAGCGTCCTGGTAGGCCTCGATCGGGCCACCGGCGGCGATCTCGCCGATGACCGGCAGCATGTGGGCCTCCATGGTCGCTGCCTGCGGCACGAGCTCGCCTGCCAGACCGAGGCGGAGCGCGGCATACGGCGTCAGGCGGATCGCCCTCGATTGGGCGGCCCCACGTTCCAGGTAGCCCTCACGTTC
>DATHGS010000124.1:0-6616 GCA_035490155.1 Candidatus Methylomirabilota bacterium
GGTCGAACGTGGGCGGCGTCCGTGGCATTGCCGCCGACGATGACCCGGGCCGGATCGAGTCCGGTCAGGGCGGCAAACGAGGCGGTCGGCACGACGTGCCAGCGGAACAGCGCCTCGTTCAGTGCGCGGCGCCGGCGGCTCGCCGCGAGCCGCTCCGGTCCCAGGGCGATCCCGAAGGCCTCGAGCTGGGCGATCGTGTCGTCGTAGATGGCGACCGCCACCGGATCCGTGAAGCGGCGTGCGTAGGGGACCATCGACTCGGGCAGCTGTTCGGATGAGGCGAGTCGGGGCCGCTCCATGACGGGCTGCAGGATGGTTTTCCACCGCGGGCCGCGCGACGCCGCGACCAGCGACGGGTTCGACCAGCCGTCAAGAACTGTCGCGCCCGTTCGCGTCGCGAGGACCGAGAAGATGCTGCGCCGGCGGAGATCTCCGCCCCAGCGCGATCGCCGGCCCTCGCGGATGACCACCCAGCGATCTCGCCCGATGACGGGCCTCATGCCCGGCCGTCCCGCCCTCGGGCACCGGCCTCGCGCAGGGCGCCGACGACAGCGAGGTATGGTTGGACGGCGGTCTCCCAGTTGTACCGCTCGCGCGTCACGCCGAGGCACCGCTGGCGCATGGCCTCGGCGTCCGCTGCCGGTCCGTCCAGGATCGAGCGAAGGGCGGCTGCGAGATCCGCCGGGTCGGACGGATCGGCGACCGCGCCCAGGCGATCGGTTTCGACGATCCGGCGCATGACCTCGAGGTCGCGCCCGACCACCACCGGGGTGCCGGCGGCCAGGCTCTCCCAGAACTTGTTCGGCGTGGAGAGCCGTTGGTTCAGCGAGTTCGCGGGAACGGCGATCATCGAGACGTCCGCCGATGCGGTCCACGCGGGGACGTCGTCTGGATGGACCGGCGGCAGGGTGAAATGACGGCCGGCGAGGCTCGGCTCGCGGTCGCGCGCGGTCAGCCGTTCGGCCCATGGCCCGAACCCAAGCATCACCAGCGCCGCATCGTCGAGCTCCAGGACGGCAGCCGCCGCTTCCTCCAGGCCACGCTCTGGGCCGAGGCGCCCGAGGAACAGCACGACCCGTCGGTCCGCCGGGATCCCCGTCGCCTCGCGAATCCGGTCCGGCCTCGGGACCGGGATGTCCCAGCGCGGCTGGCAGTTGAGCAGGACCGTCGGCCGGGCGCGGAGGGGCCAGGTCCGCTCGAGATGGTCGGCGATCGCGTCGTTGACCGTGACGACGGCGTCGGCCCGTCGGGCCCAACGGTGCTCGCGCCAGCGATAGAAGGCCAGGAACGGGCGCGGAATCGGATCGACATTGTTCGATTCGAGGATGACGTCGATGACGTCGTACACGACGCGGCCCGCGCTCCCCTGCCGTCGTGCCGAGCGCGCCAGGGCGAGTGCGACGGGGATCGTCAGGATCCCGAACGCGTGGTAGAGATCCGCCGGCGGCAGCTCGCGCTCGAGCGTTCGCCACCAGCCGCGCACGCGGGCCGGCCAGAACACGAGCTTGAGGACTCCGTCCCCGAGCCGCCCGATGAAGCGGATCGGTCGCGGGTACCGAGCCAGTGGGATCATTCGCGGGCGACCGTGGGCGAACCGGGCCCAGGGCCCGCTCGGCGTGTACCGGTTGACGAGGACGTCGCCGTCGCGCTCCGAGGGCGGAACGTCGCCTCCGGCGGTGGCTGCGATCTCGACGTCGTAGCCGGCCGCGCCGAGACTGCGTGCCACGCGCAGGCCGCGCGAGTAGGGCGATGCTGGGTTGGCTACGAGGAGGACCGCTCGGGGGACTCGTCGATCCTCGGAGGCGGAGCTCACCACTGGCGTCCCGTCAGGCGGCTGTACTCGGCCAGCAGCGCGTTCGCCTGAGTTTCCCAGTTGTAGGTCGCGTGGGCGGCCGCGAGGGCCTTGCCCGCCAACTCGGCTCGCCGGACAGGGTCAGTGACTAGGCTCGTGATCGCCGCGGCGATCACGGTCGGATCGGTCGGGTCGACGAGGAGGCCCGCACCGGTGTCGCGGACGATCGAGGCCATCCCTGGCAGATCCGAGGCAACAACGGGAACACCCGCGGCCATCGCCTCGAAGAGCTTGTTCGGGGTCGTGAGGCGGTGGTTGAGCGTCGTGGGCTGGATCGGCATCGCGACGATGTCGGCGGCCGAGATCCAGTCGAGCAGCTCGGCCGGCGGCACCGCCGGCAGGATCCGGACGCGCCCATCGAGGGCGGGATCGGCCGCGACCACCTCGAGCTCCGCGCGGAGCCGCCCGTAGCCCATGAGAACGAGGACCGCATCGGGCACGAGGCGGATCGCCTCGATGAGCTGTTCGATCCCGCGATCGCGCGAGAACCCGCCCTGGTAGAGCACGACCGCCGCCTTCCGATCCAGGCCCAGCTGTTCGTGGATCCGGCGGGATCGCGGCTCGCCCGGCTCGTAGCGGAACGAGCAGTTGAGCACGATCAGGGGCAGGGGCAGGTCCCAGCGGGACGCCATGACCTCGGCATAGGGCTGGTTGACGGTGATGACCCGGTCGGCCCGCCTCGCCCAGCCCCGCTCGAGACGCCCCAAGAACCGCCGGATGGGTCGCGGCAGGCGGGCGATGTTGCCCGCGTCGACGTAGATGTCGCGGGCGTCGTAGACGACCGGAACCTTCCGCCGCGCGGCGAGAGAGATCGCGACCGGGATGCCCATGTAGGCCATGCCGTGATAGAGATCCGCGGCAGGATCCAGCCCGCGACTCGCCCGCACCTGGGCGCGGACGGTCAGGACGATTGCGGTCAGCCGGACAACGGCGCGGCCGGCCGCCCGGATGCGACTCCGGAGGTTGCGTCCGGATGACCGCGTCGAGCGCCCGGCCACGGCCAGCCCAGGCTCGGTGTCGGCCTCGCCGGCGGCCGCTCCGTCGCTACCGGCGGGGCGTCGCAGGAGCCGGCGCCACAGAGCCGGGAACGGTAGGCCGTCGATCGCCTCCACCTGAGCCCGGACGATCCGATACCCAGCCGGATCGCGCTCTTCGTCGGGCAGACCCGGGGCTGATCGGGCCAGGATCGTCACGTCGTGGCCGCGCGCCACGCAGCTGCGCGCGATCCGGTAGGTCCGCGAGTCGAATTCGCCCGTCGTCGGCAGCACGATCACGAGACGCTGCGGGACGATGGCGTCGTCGACCGGCACGCTCATTCGGTTGGGCTCCGGAGGGAGTCGTAGAGCGCGAGCAGCTTGGCCGACTCCGATTCCCAGTTCCAGCGCTCGTGCGCGGCGATCAGGCAGCGCCGGCGGAGGTCGGCAGCCTCGTCCGGTGTTCGATCGATCACGCGCAGGATCGCCGCCGCGATCGCGGCGGGAGCGGTCGGATCGCAGACCTCCCCGAGCGGTCCGTCCGGGTCGTCGACGACGATGGAGCGAAGACCCGGGAAGTCGCTGGCGACCACCGGCACCCCGGCCGCGAGGGCCTCGAAGAGCTTGTTCGGTGTCGACAGGACGTGGTTGAGGGTGCTCGGCTGGAGGGCCATCACGGCGACATCGGAGCCCGACACCCAGCCGACGACCTCGTCCGGCGGCACCGGCCCAAGCACATGCAGTCGGCCTCCGAAACGCCCGCTCGCGACCATGTCGTCGAGCAGCCCGCGCTGCGAGCCGAAGCCAAGATACGCGGCGTGGACGGCCTCCATCCCTGGTTCGAGCAGCGCGGCCGCCAGTTGTTCGAGGCCACGGTGCGGGGCGAAGCTCCCGTGATAGAGCGCAATCGTCGTTCCGGGCGGGCAGGCGATAGCCTCGCCCAGTCGGGTGTCCGGTTCGGACGGCGGCTGCCGGCGCGGGGGGCAGTTGTGGATCGCGACGGCTCGTGGCACCTCGTAGCGTCGGCCGAGCTCCTGCACGAGCGCCTCGTTGACGCTGATCAGCGCGGACGTCTCGAGGATCCAGGCCTGCTCGAGACGGGCGAACCGACGCCGGATCCAGGCCGGTCGGTTCACGTTGGCGCCGGCCTCGAGGAAGATCTCGTGGCTGTCGTAGATCGCGGTTCCGCCGTGGCGGCGGCGCGCGGCAAGCGCCGCGGGGAGGCCGCTCAGGTCGTGTCCGTGATAGACATCGGCGGGCGGTGCGGCCGCCGCGGCGGCTTTCGCCCAGCCGAGGATCGCGTACCGCCAGACGACGAGCCAGCCGACGGTCTCCTCGGCGGCCCCGCCGACGAGGCGACCCAGGGGAAGACGATCGAGGAGGCGCAGCGCCAGCCGCACCGGGGCGCCAAGGACGCGCCACGGATACCGCCAGCCGCCGGGCACGGGAACGCGGAGGATCTCGAAGCCATCGCGTTGCTCCCGGTCGCCGACAGTTGCCCCGATCTCGACCGGTCGCGCGATGACGGTGACCGCGTGACCCGCCGCGGCGAGCGTGCCGGCTTCGCGCAGGACGCGGGAGTCGTGGCTTACGTCGCCGTAGACGAACATCACGATCCGCAGGGCAGGTGCCGCGGACGTGCTCATCCGGTGGCGGACTCGAGCGCCCCAACGATGGCGGCCGCTGCACCGGCCGAAGCGAGTGGCGACCGCTCGGCGCGCTCGAGCACCAGCTCGTCGCCATGCCCGGCGGGCGCCAGGCGGGCCAGCTCCTCGACCGCCCGCGCCGCGTCGAGACCCACGACCACCATCCGACCGCCAGACTCTTCGACCGCCTCGACCCACTCTGTCGTCGGGCGGAGCACGAGGCACGGGATGCCAAGCCACGCCGCCTCGCGCTGGACGCCGCCGGAATCGGTCAGGACCGCAGCCGCGTGGCTCTGGAGCGCAAGGGTCGTGCGGTAGCCCTGCGGCTCGACGACACAGACATCCGCCGGCAGCTCGAGCCCGGCAGCGGCAAGCGCGGCCTTGGTGCCCGGATGGAGCGCAAGCACGACCGGGCGGCGAGCCGCCTTCGCCACGTCGCCGAGGAGCGTTGACCACGCGACCAGTGCATCGGGCGCCCGGTTCTCGGCCCGATGAACGGTCGCGAAGAGGTACCCGCCGGGCTCGAGCCGGATGCCCAGCCGCCCGCCGATCTCGTCCAGCACCGCCGGGTCGCGGACCTCGGCGGACACGCGCGCCGCAAGATCCTGCATCAGGTCGCCGACGAGGGCGACTCCCTCGACGATCCCCTCCCGGGCGAGGTTCGCGACCGCCGTCGGCGTCGGCGCGAAGAGCCAGCGAGACAGGTGATCGACGACGACCCGGTTGAGCTCCTCGGGCATCCGTCGGTCGAAGCTCCGTAACCCCGCCTCCACGTGAGCGACCGGGATCCCCAGCTTGGCCGCGGCGAGGGCGCCGGCGAGGGTCGAATTCGTGTCGCCGTAGACGAGGACAACAACGGGCCGCTCGGCGGCCAGGATCGGCTCGAGGGCGATCAGCATTCGGCCGGTCTGCTCGCTGTGCCCGCCGCCACCGATCCCCAGGGAGTGATCCGGCCGCGGCAATCCCAGCTCGCCGAAGAAGGCGCCGGCCATCGCCTCGTCCCAGTGCTGGCCGGTGTCGACGAAGACCTCATCGTGCCGGGCGCGGAGGACCGGCCAGAGCGCCGCGGCCTTGATGAGCTGCGGCCGCGTCCCGACGACGCTGACGATCCGCACGCCGGCCTAGCCGACCCTCGAACCAGCCACGGCCCGCGGCCTGGCGGGGACGCCGATCCCGCGATAGGCGACGCCCTCCGGCAGGACCAGGCCGCGCAGGCTGTCGCGCCCGTCGAAGACGACCTCGAGATCGGGAAACAGGTCGAGGTCGAGCGTAGCGAACAGCGGATCGCCCGTCTGGGTCACGATGGCCCGGAACGGCCCAGCGTCGCCCCACGCATACGGCGTCGCACAGCAGCGAGCCGTCTCGTCGGCGGCGAGAAGCGGATCGAAGGCCGACACGACCGCGCCCTGGTGGGTCAGGCGCTCGATCAACGGCAGCGCCCGCGAGTAGGCCAGCTCCTTGACGCCGTGGCGGTAGGTCAGGCCGAGGACGAGGATCGGGACGCCCTCCAGCCCGCCGAGCTCCTGCTGGATCGCCCGGATCGCGACGCCGATCTGGGCGTCGTTTGTCCGCCGCGCCAGCCCGACCATCTCGAGTTCCGGCGCTCGCGACAGGAGAAAATGCGGGTAGACGGGAATGCAGTGGCCACCCACGCCGAGGCCCGGCTGGTGGACGTGGGAATAGGGCTGGCTGTTGGCGGCCGCGATCACCTCGTGGATGTCGACCCCGACCCGTTCGGCGTAGCGGGCGAACTCGTTGGCGAGGGCGATGTTGACGTCGCGGTAGGTCGTGTCGGCGAGCTTGCTGAACTCGGCCGCCTCGGCACTCGACATGGCGACGACCTCGGTGTCTAGGACCGCGTTGTAGAACGTCGCCGCGCGGGCCGTCGACGCCGGCCCGATCCCACCGACGAGCTTCGGGTACGTCGCGAGGTTGCGGAGGGCCGCCCCGCTGTACAGGCGCTCCGGCGAGAAGGCGACGAAGAAGTCGTCGTCCGCCGTCAGCCCGGACGCGGCCTCGAGTCGCGGCGTGAACCGCTCCCGGGTGTCGCCGACCGGGAGGGTCGTCTCGAAGATCACGAGCGAGCCGCGATGGATGCCCGGCCCGATCGAATCGACGGCCGCGTCCATGTGGCGGTAATCGGG
>DATHGS010000125.1:0-11178 GCA_035490155.1 Candidatus Methylomirabilota bacterium
CGATATCGACGGCGACGGCGCGCCGGCCATCGAAGACGATCCCGGTCACGAACGTCCGCGTCCGCACGGTGAGGTTCTTGCGCCCCCGGACCGGTCGCAGGTACGCCTGCGACGCCGACAGCCGCCGGCCACGATGGATGCAGTGCTGTCTCCGCGTCGCGGGCGACCCAGGCGAGGATCTCGTCGTCACTGGCGACGTCGGCCCCCGGCGACGTCTCGCCGCCGTTGAACGGGGCCATCGCCGGCTGGGTCAGGATGTGCCGCGCGACCCGGACCGCCTCCACCCATTCGCGCCGATCCTGATCGGTCGAAAGGTAGTTGAAGCGGAGCGCCGGGTGAACCGTCGGATCGGTCGACGTGATCCTCACCGAACCGCGGGCGTCGGAATACATCGGCCCGACATGGACCTGGTAACCGTGGCCGCCCTTCGGCCCAGTGCCGTCGTAGCGGATCGACAGCGGCAGGAAGTGGAACATCAGGTTCGGGTAGGCGACGTCGTCGTTGCTCCGGACGAAGCCGCCTGCC
Organism: Candidatus Methylomirabilota bacterium; assembly: GCA_035490155.1. GTDB lineage: Bacteria > Chloroflexota > Limnocylindria > Limnocylindrales > CSP1-4 > CF-46. The sequence goes on from DATHGS010000125.1 coordinate 526, forward strand.
TCGAAATGATTCGTCGCTCCGGGCCCGCGCCGGAGGAACAGCCATTGGAAGCCGATCCATGGCTTGCGCCAGTTGGCGAGCGCCGGCTGCATCGAGACCGGCAGCTTGCTCTTGTACTGGATGTAGACCTCGAGATGGTCCTGGAGATGCTCGCCGACGCCCGCCAGGTCGTGGACGACCGGCACGCCGAGCGGCTCGAGTAGCGCAGCCGGGCCGACGCCGCTCAGCTGGAGGAGCTGCGGGGAGTTGATCGCGCCGCCGGCGAGGATCACCTCGCCGCCGAGCGCCCGCTTCACCGTCCCGCCGCGCACGCGGTACTCGACCCCGACCGCCCGCTGGCCCTCGAACAGGATCCGGGTCACGAACGCGCGCGTGGTCACGGTCAGGTTCGGTCGCGTCATCACGGGATGCAGGTAGGCCCGTGCCGCGCTCAGGCGCCGACCCCGCCGGATGTTCCTGTCGAACTTGGCGAAGCCTTCCTGGCGGTAGCCATTGACGTCGTCGGTCGGCGGGTAGCCGGCCTCCCTGGTCGCCTCGAAGAACGCCCCGAAGAGCGGGTTCGTCGCCGGTCCGCGCTCGAGTCCCAGCGGGCCGCCGTGGCCGCGAAAGGGATCATCGGGCTCGGCCGCGAGGCAGTCCTCCATCCGCCGGAAGTACGGCAGGCAATGTGCGTACGACCAGGTCTCCATGCCAGGGTCGGCGGCCCAGCGCTCGTAATCGAGCGGGTTGCCGCGCTGGAAGATCATCCCGTTGATGCTGCTGCTGCCGCCGAGGACCTTGCCCCGGGCGTGGTAGATCCGCCGGCCGTTCATGAATGGCTCCGGCTCGGACTCGTATTTCCAGTCGTAATAGCGGCTGCCGATGGGGTAGGCGAGGGCCGCGGGCATCTGGATGAAGACGTCGAATCGGTAGTCGGGCCGGCCGGCCTCGAGAACGAGGACGCGCGTCGACGGGTCGGCCGACAACCGGTTGGCGAGCGCGCAGCCGGCGGATCCGCCGCCGACGATGACGAAGTCGTAGCGCGTCGTTGCCATGGCTGCGGATGCTAGCAGCGCGCCAAGCGCCGATGCTCAGCCCGCTCGCCCGGCCGCCGAAAGGCGACGCTCAGCCCAGGGCTACGTCCTTGCCGCTCCTCGAGGCATAGACATCGACGACGTCGACGAGCGTGCCGAGATCGAAGGGTTTGGACAGGAACATCGACACGCCCAGCTCCGTGGCGCGAGACACGCCGTCGAGTGCGCCCGTGAGGAGGACGACCGGTGCGGGTGAGGCCGTCGCCTTGCGGTACTGCTCGAGGAATGTCGCTCCGTCGAGATCCGGCATGCCGAGGTCGAGGAGGATGACGTCCGGCTCCCAGGTGATTGCCAGCTCGAGTCCGGTCTTCCCACCGCGGGCCGTTCGCAGGTCGAAGTCGGTCTGGCGCAGGAGGAGGTTGAGCATGTCGAGGAGGCCGTCGTCGTCGTCGATCGCCAGGACCCGCCGAGGCCGCGTCGCCACGGCTGGTGGGAGCGGGATCACGGAGGACGGCATGATGGCAGCCTCGGGGGGACACGAAACCGGGTGCGCCCCGTTCCCCCGCGGGACGCCCCCGAGCCGTCCACGATGCCCCACGGATCGGGGGACGCTGAGGATGAAAACCCGCCAAGCGCGGCGACGGCCCTAGCGACCCTCCGCGAGCCAGCCCTGGCCCTCCGCCAGGTGCACCAGCGCCGTCCGGCTGGCTATGTCGTACCGGTCGAACATGCGTCGGAGCTGGCTCTCGACGGTCTTGACCCGCAGCCCAAGTCGCTCGGCGATATCGGCGTTCGAGAGGCCATCGGCGACGAGGATGAGGATCTCCAGCTCTCGGGGCGTCGGCACGCGCATGGCCGAGCGGATGGCACCCTGGGCTTCGCGCGGAAACGCCGTCCCACCATCCGCCACGGTCCGGACCGCCGCGAGGATCTGCTGGATCGTCGCCATCTTCGAGATGTAGCCCCTCGCCCCGCCCTCAGTCGCTGCCACGTAGTAGCTCGGGTAGACGTAGGCGGTCAGCATGATGAAAGCCGGACCCGGCGTGTGCCGGGCCAGCACCGCCAGGCCGTCGGCGCCTCCCCCCAGGCGTACATCGCACAGGACGACGTCGGGGGACGTGGCGGCGATGAGGCGGTCGGCCGAGGCCGCGTCAGACGCCGACCCGACGACCGTCACGTCCGGCTCGCTGGAGAGGAGGGCGATCAACCCGTCGGCGATGGCCGGATGATCCTCGACGATCGCGAGCCGGATCATGGCGAGTCCGCTGGAGGACCCTTCGCGCCAAGGCGAGCGCTGGGTCCCCCGATTGGCAATCGAACGGTGATCGTCGTTCCCTGGCGGCGATGCGAGGTGATATCGATCGAGCCGCCATGGGAGGTCACGATCTCCCTGGCGAGGAACAGGCCCAGGCCGAGGCCGGTCGACTGCGGCCCTCCGAGCCGGACATACGGCTGGAAGACGAGCGGGAGCTCCTTGCTGGAGATACCGGGGCCGTGGTCGCGAACCACGACGATAGCCGTCCTCCCGGAGCGTCGGATCGACACGTCGATCGTCGGCGTTGCGGCTGCGTGCTCGACGGCGTTGCCGAGAAGGTTGACGAACACCTGCTCGAGCCGGCCGTGGTCGCCAATGAGCCCAAGCGACCGGGGAGCGACCGACAGGGTGATCGGTGGCGCTTCGCGAAGGCCCTCGCTGACGTCGATCGCGCGGCGCACGACCTCGACGAGGTCGATCGGCTCGAGGACGAGCTCGAGCTGCCCGCTCTGGATCCGGCTGACATCGAACAGCCGCTCGACGAGCTGGCCCATCCGGCGGGTCTGCGCAAGGGCGCGACTCGTGTAGAGGCTGAGATCGCCGCCGGTCGAACCGGCTGAGCCGAGGGATCGCTCGATGAGCTGGAGGTAGCCGTGCAGCGCCGCCATCGGCGTCTTGAGCTCGTGCCCCGCGGCTGCCATCAGCCGCTCGAGGCTCAATCGCATCGTCCGGTCTGAAACATCGCGGATCGCGATGACGCCGCTCCACGTTCGATCGGCGCCCGTCAACGGCTCGGCGACGGCCTCGAACCAGCGGCGTGAGCCATCGTCCGCGGTGACCGCGAACTCCATCCTGAAGCGCTCGCCACGGGCGGCCTGCTGGGTCGGCCGGTCCGAAAGCGGAAGGGGCACGCCGGCGAGATCCTCCGGGATGATGTCGCCCGCCTGTCCGCCGAACAGCCGATCGTAGGCCGCGTTCGTGGCCACTACCTCGCCCGCCTGGTCGACCGCGACGACCGCGTCGCCGAGGCTGGCAAAGATCGAGCGCAACCGATCGTGCTCCTCGACGCTCGCGCGCTCCTGGTCCTCGAGGGCCGCCGTCTGGAGGCTCAACTCATTGGTTCGTGTCTCGAGGCTCTCGTTCGCGACGCGCAGCTCCTCGACGCTGGCCGTCAGCTCCTCGTTGAGTGTCTCCAGCTCCTCGTTTGTGGCCTGGAACTCCTCGTTGAGTGTCTCCAGCTCCTCGCGGCTGGCCTGAGCGTCCTCGCTGGAGACGAGGATCGCCTCGTTCGAGGCGCGCAACCGGGCGACCACGCCCGTGAGCTCCTCGTTCGCAGCAAGCAGCCTGGCGTTGGCCACGAACGCCCGGTCGTTCCGACGCTGCGTTCGGGTCAGCTCTCGCTGGTCCTGGTGAAAGCGGGTGACGTCCATCAGCTCGATGACGGCGCCCTCGATCGCGCGCGCGTCGCCCCGCTGGGGCGAGACCGTCACCTCGACATACCGCGCTCCGCTGCGAACCGGTGCGGCGACGTCGACCTCGAAGTCGGCCGTCGTGGTCGACCCGGTCAGCGCCGCGTCGATCGCGGCCCGAAGCGGCGATGCGGGCAGGCTCTCGGCGAGGTGGACGAAGTCCTGCTCGAAGGCCGTTCCGTGGATCGCGAGCAGCCGTCGAGCCGCGGAGTTGATCCGGACGATGTCGTAATTGGGATCGACGACGACGACGCCGACGGCGAGATCGAGGAGGAGTCCTTCCGCCGCCGCGGCCGACGCCGACGCGCGCTGGACGTCCTGGCGGGTGGCTCGGACGGCCTGGTCGAGCGGGCTTCGCCGAAGCTGGGCAGCCCTTGGAACCGGCAGCAGGAGCCTGGCCCCGGGGCGGCGCCGATAGACGCAGAAACGGGCGTGCTCCTGGGCGAACGGAGCCGGCAGCGCAGCCACCGTCTCCGATGGGCCGAGGACGAGGCGGCCGCTGGGCCGCAGCGAGTACGCGAATGTCTCGAGCGCGGCCCGCTGCATCGACGCCGCGAAGTAGATCAGGACATTCCGGCAGAGGAGGAGATCGATCCGCGGAAACGGCGCCCGGTCACCAAGATCGTGCTCGCCGAAGACGATCATGGACCGGAGTCGCTTGCCGATCTCGTAACTACCCGCGCTCCTGACGAAGTAGCGGTCGCGGATGGGCTGAGGTATGGCGGCGACGGCGGCCGAGGAGTACGCACCCCGACGGGCGAACGCGATGGCATCGCGATCGATGTCCGTCGCAAAGACCCGAACGTCGAGTGGCGTTCGCTCCTTGCCGAGAGCTTCGGCCACGGCGATCGCGAGTGAATATGCCTCCTCGCCGGTCGCGCAGCCCGCCGACCACAGCCGCAGCTCACGGCCCTCCGTTTGGGCCTCCTCGATCAGGCCGGGCAGGATGCGATCGCGCAGGTAGTCCCAGACCTTGGGATCGCGGAAGAACTCGGTCACCTTGATGAGGAGGCTGCTGATGAGCCGGGCGTACTCCTCCGGTTCTGCCTCGAGGTGGGCCGCATACGACGAGAGGGAGGGACGGTTCGTCGCAGTCATCCGGCCTTTCAATCGGCGCAGGATGGTTGCCGGTTTATAGGTGCTGAAGTCGATCCCGCTGCGCTCGCGAATTCGAGCCAGCACGGCGTCGAGCTCGGCGCGGTCCATGCCATCGGTCGACTCGCCGTCGACGGCCAGAAAATCGTGGAGGAGGGGCCCGATTCCATCGAGCTCGGCCGTCGCATCGACGAGCGACGGGGGGATCGAGCTCGGCATGGACGGGAACATCGCCGTCGCCGGGTTCTCGATGACGACTGTCCCGCCGGCGAGCTTGACGTGCCGCGCGCCGACCGATCCGTCGGAGCCACTGCCGGTGAGGATCACCGCGATGAGGCCCGCCCCGAACGCTTTCGACGCGCTTTCGAGCAGCACGTCGACCGACGGTGCGATCCCACCGTCCGTCGGCTGCCGAAGCCGGAGCTCGTGATCGGTCAGCTCGACGTGCCGATTGGATGGCACCACGTAGACCACACCGTCCTCGAGCGACGCCTTCTCGGTCACCGTTCGGACGGGCAGCGGCGTCTGGCGGGCAAGGATCTCGCGGAGATGGCTGGGCCGGCGCGGGTCGAGATGCTGGGCAATGACGATCGGCGCGGGGAAGTCCGGCGGCAGGCTCGCGACGACCCGCGACACGGCTTCGATTCCACCGGCAGACGCGCCGATCACGACGAGCTGGGTATCGGAGGCGGTCGTCACGCCTTGAGCGCGGCCAAGGACTCGCCCTGATCGCTCCGCAGCCCGAACATCGCCAGGTACCCCATCGAAAGAGTGTGGTCACGTCCACGGCGGGCGACTACGTCCCGACCACACGATTGTTGGGGCGGGGGCGAGCCTCGACGGGCAGTAAGTCGGGCGATCCTCGTCTCGACCTCGTCCTGTCGTGACGGTTTCTGCAGCCGAATCTGTCTTCGACTCATCCGGCGGACGCGAGAGCGGCCGACACGAACGGGGTGACGAACCGTTTGGTCAAGGACTTCTCGCTTCGGGACGTGGCCCCTGGATGGCGACTTGGGAGTGCCATTCTAGCGACTAGATACCAGTCTGTCTGCCCCGAGACAGATCGGTCTCTATGCCAGGTGTACGCGCCACCCATTCCAACCCCTCCCCGTGTCCCCGTGAGCGTAACTATACGCCGACAACTCATGCTAATCGTCTCGCGGTCGAGATGCGGTGTTTCCATCCTCTCGTCGCGACCGGTGAGGCGCTACGTTCGACGCTGGCCAGAATTGTTCTGGGCCACGCTCTCGCGGCGACAGATCCGACGAACGACCCGGCCCCCTCCCGGGTCGTCCGTTTCTCGTCGCCGGCATCCCGTCCTCCTGCTCCTCCCGGCGGATAGGATGTCGCCCAGCGAGCGGCGGCGAACGTCCGCCGCGCCGCGCAAGAGGCGGAGACACCGATGCGACGCAGGGCTCTGGCTCGACAGGTCTATCTGCACCCGGTCAACAAGGAGCTCCTGGAGGGAGCGCCGCTCGGCGCTCGGATCGCCGATCGGGTGACTGGTTTCATGGGCAGCTGGACGTTCATCGTCATTCAGACCGTCATCGTCGCGGCCTGGGTGCTCGGCAACATCTACCTGCTCTTTCACTTTGATCCGTATCCATTCATCTTCCTGAATCTCGCCTTCTCGACCCAGGCCGCTTACGCTGCACCCCTGATTCTCCTCGCCAGTAATCGTTCGTCCGTACGCGACCGGATGACCCTCGAGCATGCGGCTGCCGAGACCGACAAGGAGGACGAGCAGAATGTCCGCCTGCTCACGGGCAATACCGAGATCCTCAAGCGGGTCGAGAGCCTCGAGCAGGCGATCCTCGATCTCGAGAAGCGGATCGTGGACCGGCTCGACAGCCGGCCGAGCTGAGGCGCGTTCGGCGGTTCGCGGCAGATCGCGGCGGATCTCAATCTGCTGCCGGCGATGCCGTTCTTTGCATATTTCGGGTGGGTCCCGAGGCGGGTGGACGGCCCCGATCGAGCAATCGCGCGGAGTCGGGCGGATCGGGCTCAGTTCGATGCCAACAACGGCATCACAAATCGACAGTCAGATTTGGCCGCGCCTCAACCCCGGCGCTTGTAGGGTCAACGGCTCCGCGGCGGCCACTACCGACCGGTCACGCGCCGGATCTCGGCGGTGATCGCGGGGACGACCTGGTGGAGGTCGCCGATCACGGCGTAATCCGCGACCGACATGATCGGCGCGTCGCGATCCGTGTTGATCGCGAGGATGCGCTTGGCGGCCTTGGCTCCGACGATGTGCTGGATCGCGCCGCTGATGCCGCACGCGATGTACAGGTCCGGCGCGATCCTCAGGCCGGTCTGCCCGATCTGCTGCGAGTGCGGTCGCCAGCCGGCGCTCGTGACGACCCGCGAGACACCGACCGCCGCTCCGAGAACGGCTGCCAGCTCCTCGAGCTCGCTGAACGCATCGGCGCTGCCGACGCCTCGGCCTCCGCCGACGACAACTCGAGCATCCGTGAGCGATATCCCCGATTTGTCGGGCGCGAGCCGGCGGACGACGGCCACCAGGAGGTCCTCGTCGGTCAGCGTCGGCGAGAACGGCTCGATCGCCGGCTGAGCGTCGCCTTCGACGGCGTCCTCGACGGCGACGGCGTGCGGGGCGATCGTGAGGAGCTTCGTCGGTGAGTCGAGCGTCGCGTCCTCGAGGAGGCTGCCGGCCCAGCGCTGGCGGGTCAGGCGGAACGGCTCGCCCGGAACGACCTCGGTGCAGTTCGCAGCAAGCGGCAGGTCGGTCCTGGCGCCGACATGTGCCATCACCTCGTTGCCGCGGTCGCTGCCGGCCGCGAGCACGATGGAGGGGCCAAGGCCTGCGATGAGCTGGCTGACGGTCGCCGCCCAGGCGACGGGCGCAAAGGCCGACAGCCGATCGTCCTCGACGACGTGGGCTGCGTCGACGCCCCTGCCGTTGAGCTGCTTCGCCGCTTCGCGCGCGCCCGAGCCGAACGACACCGTGTGGAGCGGCTCGCCGGTTGCGGCGGCGAGCTTCCCGGCGAGGCTCAACGCCTCGAGCGACAACCGTTCCGGGCGATCGTCGACGTGCTCGATGAGGGTCAGGATCATCGGCTCACGACTCCGATCCGGGTGAGCAGCTCGACGACGGCGGGCGCGGCCTCCGGGCCGGTCCCGATGACCTCGACGGTGCTCTCCGTGCCAACGGGCAATCGGAGGCGCTCCTTGATCGGGCCGCCACGGCGGGCTGCCGGGGTCATCCGGACGATCTCCTTCTTCTTCGCCCGGAGCCGGCCCGGAACCGATGGATAGCGCGGCAGGTTCAGGCCTTCTTTCACACCGAGGACGACCGGCAACGGCAGCTCGAAGACCTCCCAGCCGCCACCACTTGCCTCGCGCCTCGCGACGACCCGACCATCGGCCGCTTCGATCGCCTTGATACCCGAGACCGCAGGCCGGCCGAGGGCCGTCGCGACCCGGATCCCGACCTGGAAGTCCCCGGTATCGGCGGCTTCGTTGCCGAAGAGGAGGAGATCGAACGGCCCGTCTTCGGCCTCGAGGGCCCGGATCGCGTCCACGATGGCGCCGGCGGTCGCCATCGGGTCCCAGTCGGAGCCGTCAGTCTCGAGCAGGACCGCGCGCTCGATGCCGATCGCCATCGCGTCGCGGAGCTGGTCGGCTGCCGCGTCCGGACCGAGCGTCAGGACTGTCGAGCTGCCGCCCTGGGCCTCCACGATTCGGACTGCCTCCTCGACCGCGCACTCCTCGTGCGGGCTGATCGTGAAGCCAAGGTAGCGCGCGTCGATGTCGAGGCTGTCGGCGGTCAGCGCGATCCGTCCGCCGGTTGCCGGGACGCGCTTGACGCAGACGAGGATTTTCACCTCAGCTCCGGATCCGGGCGTTCTCGGGATCGAAGAGTGGCGTGCTGCCGGCCACCGCGACCGTCACGGGGTAGCGCTCACCGAAGTACTCGACGGCGAGCTTCGTGCCCTCCTTCGCGTACTCCGGGGGCAGGTACGACATGAGCAGGTGCTTGCCGACGGACGGCCCGGATCCGGCGCTGGTCACGTACGAGCGGCGGCCCTTTGCGTCGACGATCGGCGCGCCGTCCGGCGTCAGGACCGGCTCGCGACCGAGCATGTACCGCTTGACCCCGGACGACGAGGTCGGGTCGTCGAGGGTCAGCGTGGAGAGGATCGCCGCCGGCGGCTCCCTTCTGCGTCGGAGGTACGCCTCCTTGCCAACGAAGTCGGCGTCCTTGACCGACGGCCTCGCCATTCCCGCCTCGACGAGGTCGAAGTCGAGCTCGAGCTCGTTGCCGTGGGCCCGGTAGCCCTTCTCGAGCCGGGCCGTGACCGCGTAGGTCCCGATCCCGACCGGCGCCATCCCGTGCGGCCGGCCGGCCTCCCAGAGCGCGTCCCAGACGCGGAGGCCCTGCTCGATCGGCACGTAGATCTCCCAGCCGAGCTCGCCCACGTAGCTGATCCGGGAGGCGAGCGTCCGGATGCTGTCGATGTCGACCGGCTTGGAGCTGAGGAACGGGAAGCCCTTGTGGCTCACGTCGGCCGAGGTCACGGACGCCACGACATCTCGTGCCCGCGGCCCCCAGATACCGATCGTCGTCCACTGGTTCGTCGCGTCGTGGAGCTGCGCGGACCCATCGGCCGGCAGCGCGTCGGTGAAGATCTTCTTGTCCCGCATGCCCATCCCGCCGCCGGTCACGACTCGGAACCGGTCGTCGGCCAGCCGCATGATCGTCAGGTCGGCGAGGATCCCGCCGGCGGCGTTGAGGAGCGGCGTGTAGACCGTCCTGCCCGGAGCCACGTCGACCTTGTTGACGGTCAGCCCCTCGAGGTACGCGCAGGCGCCCGAGCCCGTGACGTCGAAGATCACGAACGCCGACAGGTCCACCATCCCGACCCGGTCGCGCATCGCGAGATGCTCGGCGTTGATGATCGGCGACCACCAGCGCGACTCCCACTCCGCCGCGCGCGGCATGACCCGGTCGCCGTACTCGTCGAGGAGCGTCTTGTTCGCCTCGTACCAGTACGGCCGCTCCCAGCCGGCGGCCTCGAAGAAGACGGCCCCCAGCCCCACCTGGCGCTCGTAGGCCGGCGACAGACGGATCGGTCGATTCGATTCCCACTGCTCGCTCGGGTGGACGATGCCGTAGGTCTTGTTGTAGCCCTCCGTGGTCCGGGCGGCGATGTGCTGGTCCGTCTTCTGGTGATCGTAGAAGCGGGCGATGTCCGAGCCGTGCGGGTCGATCTCGGGCTCGCCGGTCGTCATCCATTCCGCGACCGTCTTCGCGATCCCGGGCGCCTCCTTGATCCAGACTGCGGCGACTGACCAGAGGCCCTTGACCTCCGGCGTTTCGCCGATGATCGGGTTTCCGTCCGGCGTCAGCGAGAGCAGCCCGTTGATCGCCAGTTTCACGCCGACGGACTCGTCACCGACGATCTCGGGAAACAGCTCAAGTGCGTCCTCGAGTTGCGGGTCGAAGTCCTCCTGGGTGAATGGCAGCATCGTCGGCGAAAGCGCGGACGTCGCGATCGACGGGATGTCGTCGGCCTCCATCAGGATCGCCCGATGCGCGTACGAGCCGATCTCGAAGCCGTTGCCGTGCTGCCGCTCGTACATGTTCGTATCCATGTCGCGGACGATCGGGTAGCCGACTTCCTTGGTGGCGTTGGAGAACATCGGCACGGGACCGATGTCGATCATCTGGTGGACCGCTGGCGTGAGAGGGATCGAGGCGCCCGCCATCTCGGCGATTCGCGGGCTCCACACCCCGCAGGCGATAACGACGACCTCCGACTCGATGGTGCCGGCGTCGGTGTGGACGCGCCGGACC
>DATHGS010000126.1:0-3688 GCA_035490155.1 Candidatus Methylomirabilota bacterium
CTCGATGGCGTCGCCCAGGGCGGGCACGAAACGATCATCGGCGAGGGGATCGAAGCCGTCCTCCCACCAGATCCCGACGATCCTGAGCGTGTCCGCCTTGCGATCGATCCGCGGCTCGATCCGACCGACGAGCCGATCGCCGAAGAGGATCGGCAGGACGTAGTAGCCCCAGCGGCGCTTCGGGGCCGGGACGTAGACCTCCCAGACATAGTCGAAGTCGTAGCAGCGACGTAGGAAGTCGCGATCCCAGACGAGCGGATCGAGCGGCGCCAGGAAGGCGACGCCTGGGCCGACCTCGCCAGGATCCGCGCCTCCGGCGACCTCGGCCTCGGCCGCCGTCAGCATCGGGAGCTCACCGCTCACGATGAACCGTCGGCCGCGAATGCCCTCGATCTCGACAGGCAGCAGGTCTCCCGCCTCGATCAGCTCCGCCAGCAGCTCGCCCCGCCCGATTGCCCCGAACGACAGGTCGCCCTCGAGACCATAAGCGGCCCCGACCCTCGGCGACGTTCCCAACCAGAGCTCCGCCGATCCGCTCGTTCCGAGCAGTCCGTGCCCGCGGTAGCGCGACAGGAGCTTGTGGCGGAACTGGTCGCGCGGTTCGCGTCGCTCGGCGAGCAGCTCTTCCGGAAAGAGCCGTTCGGCGAGGTCGTAGACGCGCCGATTGCCATCGCGCCGGGCGAGGCCGAGGATGCCGGCCTCGGCGAGGGCCTCGAGGAGGGCCCGGACCTGGTTCGTCGGCCGCCAGTACCAGTCGATCGCGGCGCGCGGCCCGACATCGGCCGGCCCGAGCGGGCCGTTCGTCCGGATCCGCTCGAGCAGCTCCTCGACTAGGGGGGCGTGCTCGTCGAACGCCGCACCGTCATGGCGGACCCGCGACCGATCCCAGGTGATCCGGTGATAGGGAAGTTCCGACGCCGGCAGGATCGACAGGCCCTTGTTGTAGGCTTCGAACAGGGCGCGCTCGTCGTACAGCAACGCGTCCGTCCACTCGCGCCGGTAACCGTCGATGCGAGCGAGCAGGACGAGGTCGTGGTTGCGCCCGGCGACCTCGAGAGGATCGAACTGGAGCGACGCGATCCGATCGATGACGGTCATGACACTGGCCGGCTCGGCGGGCAGCGAGCGCGGCGGCGCGAGATAGTGGCGGATGGCCAGGAAGCGCCGGGCGACGGCGCGGCTGATCGTCAGGGCTTCGGTCACGCTCTCGATGGTACGTGGCGAAACCTGCCAGAACCTGTCAGCTACACCGTGCCCGCGCCCGCTTGGCCGCGCCCGCTCAGCGGAGCGCTGCCTCGAGCCGGTCGATGAGCGGTATCTGCGTCTCCTTGACCCGCCTCCGAGCCTCCTCCATGTCGAACCACTCGACGCGATCGATCTCGGGGAAGACCTGCCGACGGCCCGTGCCCGGCGGCCAGGCGAGCTCGAAGGTGTTGCTCACAGCGGTCGCCGGATCGAGGTCTCCTTCGATCGCCCAGCCGTGGACGACCTTGCCGCCCTTCTGGACGATGCTCCCGAGCTCGATCGGGGCGCCGGCAGGCTGCGGATGACCGGTTTCCTCTTCGAACTCACGACGGGCGACCGCGAGCAGCTCCTCGCCGGGCTCCACCTCGCCCTTGGGGATCGTCCAGTGACCGCCGTCCTTTCTTGCAAAGAGCGGTCCTCCGGGATGCGCCAGCAGGACCTCGAGACCGTCGGGTCGGCGCCGGTAGAGGAGGATCCCGGCGCTGATTCGGCTCGCCACGGCCTGCTCCTCCTTCTACCGACCTGCGATGCGCCTGCAACCCTGCCTCCCGACCGACCGGTTGCGGTGTCACGCGCCGAGGGCGACCATGGTCGTCAGCCAGCATTCCGTCAAGGAGGCGCCGATGCGCGAGATCGTCATGCCGGAAGTCAAGCTTCCGGACATCAAGCTGCCGGAGGGTCTCCGCGAGATGAGCCGCGACGACATCGTCCAGGCCGCTCAGGACGCGAGGTCCAACATGCACATGCCCAGGAAGATCGATTTGCCCGACATCGATCTCTCGAAAGTCGATCTCTCGAAGGTCGACCTCTCCAGGATCGACCTCTCGAAGGTCGAGCTTCCGAAACAGATCAGCGACCGGCTGCCGCGCCGTCGTCGCCCGAACCCGCTGTTCCCGATCGCGGGGATCGTGGCGCTCGGGGCGATGATCGCCGGCGTCTGGTGGCTGTTCACCTCGTCGACGACCGGGCCACGCGTCCGATCCGCTGTGAACGATCTGAAGCAGCGAGTGACGGGTGAGTCCGATGATCTCGTCCGGTACGACAACGACAGGAACCTCGGGAGCCTCCTGACGGACGACGGCCTCGGTCGCTCGGCGATGGGCTCGGAGCCCTACTCCAGCACGGATAGCCTGTCCGACCTGAGCAATGGCACCCCGGTCGGCCCCGGAACGATTCCCGAGGGAGTCGGCCAGACGACCCACTGAACCCGACACCCTCGAATCGAACGCGAACGCCGCGCCGGAAGGCGCGGCGTTCGACTGTACGGGCGACGGTCGCGGTCGCCCGATCCATCAGACGCTCAGATCAGGGTGCCGCGACCGTCCACTTGCCGGCGACGCCCTGGCCGTTCGTGTCTCCGGCGGCCTTGTCGTTGGCGAAGTAGTAGAGCGGCTTGCCGTTGTAGCTGACCTGGGTGGTGCCGTCATCACGGGCGAACGTGGCGAGGGTCCCGGTCGCGCCGGTTGCAGTCGGGGCCGATCCACCGGCAGCGACGGTGAGTGGCGGCCAGTTGGTCGAGCACGAGGCGGTGCAGGCCGACTTGTTCGGCGTATCGGGGCTGAAGACGTACAGGGTCTTGCCGTCGGCACCGGCCAGATACTTGCCCGCCGTCGCGCTTGTGGCCACCGTCAGCGTCAAGGCTCCGCCGGCCGCCGCCGAGGGCGCTTCGGAGGCCGCTTCAGACGCCGGGGCGGCGCTTGGCGCCGTCGACTCGGCTGCGGTCGATGCGGCCGCCGTGGGCGCCGAGCTGGCACCTCCACCGGACGAACAGGCCGCCGCAACGAGCAGCGCGGCGACGAGTCCGGAGGCTCTGCTGAAGTTCGTGGTACGGATCGAGCTCAACATGGGCAGGCTCCTCGACCTGAAGGATGTCCTGGACCATTCGCCAGGGGACGCTTTCCAGTACGTCGGGGCCGCGGCCGCCGGTTTTGCCCAGTCCATCGGGTCGTTGACGGTTCGCGGGTTAATTCCGATAATGGCACTCGGGATTAGAAGTTACCGCGCGCCGCACCGAGCGGGCGCCTCTCAACCGGATCCGGAGAGCTGATGACAGCCACCCGCGAGATCGTCACCGACCGCCGCGAAGAGTTTGCCTTCCACGACGACATCGTCTATCTCGCCGAAACGAAACGCGGCCTGACGCGCGCGACCGTCGAGGAGATCAGCGGCTTCAAGAAGGAGCCGGACTGGATGCTCCAGTTCAGGCTTCGTGCCTACGAGCACTTCGTGCAGCGGGCCATGCCCACGTGGACTGACGGGCTCGACCGGATCGATTTCGACAAGATCGTCTACTACCGCAAGCCATCGGATCGCGAAGAGAAGTCGTGGGATGACGTCCCTGACCAGATCAAGGCGACGTTCGAACGGCTCGGCATCCCGGAGGCGGAGCGCAAGTTCCTTGCCGGCGTCGGCGCCCAGTACGACAGCGAGGTCGTCTACCACT
>DATHGS010000127.1:0-4637 GCA_035490155.1 Candidatus Methylomirabilota bacterium
GGCCGACATCGTGACCGCGCCGTTGCGGTTCTCGGTCGTGCCGATCGTCTGGGTCGAGCCGACGGCCAGCGCGAAGTCCGGGATGGTCATGACCGTGCCCGAGTAGACCGAGGCGAGGATCTCGTCGCCCGGCCGGAATCGATCTGCGATCGCGGTCATGATGATCCCGGACTTGGTGCCGTCGAGGATCCCGACCTGGTCGTTGAAGTTCACCGGCGACGTTGTTGCTGGCGGGAATGCCGGGCCCGGGTAGCCGTTCGCGACCCAGCCGGCCTCCAGGGCGGCGAGGGTGTTCGCGCCCATGCCGGTGGTCACACCGTTGTAGTAGATGTTGGATGTTGCATTGCCCGACGTCCCGGCCGAGAAGTCCCGGATGTCGAGGGCGACGAAGCCACGGAAGCTCGACGAGTTGGACGACTGGGCGCCCTGGCCGACGAGCTGGATGATCGGGCCGTGGTGGGATGTGTCGTCATTCGGGTTGAGCGGATTGAAATCCCATCCCACCGAGGCCGAGGTACGAAGCGATGTGCTCGACACGGAGCCGAGGCACGACGTGTCCGCGGTGGACAGGAGGTCCTGGAAGTTGTGCACGTCACCGTCGCAAGGCTGAGTGGCCCCCGTAGTCGGGCCCGGAGCGTTGATGTAGTGGCGAACGGCGATCGGAAGCCCGTACCCGTTCGTCTTCACCCGGGCCTGTCCGCCGATCGTGTTCTGGTCCAGACCGACGACCCGCCCGAACGTGTAGCCGAGCGTGTTCTGGACGGCGACGCGGATGTCGTTGCCGTTGATCAGGATGCCGTTGAGCAGGTAGCTGGGATCTCCAGGGTGGCTCGAGTCGTAGACGGGTGTCACGGGGGGCAGCGCGGGGGTCAGGCCACTCGGGCTCGACATGAAGTTGCGGGTGAGGATGTCGCGCGCCTCGGCATCGGCCTGGGCGACGGTCTCGCCACGGACCAGGGCGCTGGCGGCCGCGAGCGCTGCCGCGTCGGCGGCGTTCTGGAGGAAACGTCGCTCGCTGTAGAACCGGCCGATGTCGAAGGCGAGACCGGCGGCCGCGAAGAGGACCGTGATCGAAACGGCGAAGATCACGAGGACCTGGCCCGCGTCGGATCGGCGCGCGCGGCGACGCCCGGATGGCCGGAACGCGGCCATCAGTTGATCACCATCGTGACGACGCCGACGAGGGTCAGCCGCCCGCCGGCGTCCTTCGGTAGGAAGTTCGAGATGAGCGGCACGACGAGGTCCTGGTGATAGGTTGCCTGGACCGTGACCTGCTGCCCGGAACGGGTATCGCTGTCGAACGAACAGACCGGGACGACGTAGGAGATCACGAGGTCGCCGTCGGTAAAGACCGGTGCACAGGTCGTGCCCGACTGGATCCATGTCGAACACGTCGTGAAGTACGGTGCCGTCTTGCCGAGCACGCTCATCGAGGCGAGGACAGATTTCTCGATCGCATCGTTGCGGAAGACGTCGTTCTGGAGCTTCGACGAGTCCGCGTCGTAGACATAGATCGTCCCGATCCGGGCCGCATCGCGGGCCGCGTTCGTCATCGTCACGTAACTGCTGAAGATGAAGCCGAACTGGATGATCGCGAGCAGGATGAGGAAGAGGGGAAACAAGATGAGCGAGAACTCGACGAGGCTCTGACCTGCCTCGGGTCCTGGCTCAGCCGCACGCCCTGACCGGCGTCGGATGGATATGGCACGCACGGATTTGCGCGACCCCATGTGATGACTCGATGGATGTCCTGAGTCTCGGGCGCTCGCCGCTCTCCGGGTATGACTCGTTCGTCCCACCGGAGGTACCCCTGTAGCGGGACCGAGCTCATCAATTGAGCACCATCGTCACGACGCCGGTGAGCGGCAGCCGACCGCCGGCGTCCTTCGGCAGGAGGCCGGAGACAAGCGGCACGATGAGGTCCTGGTGATAGACCGCCGAGACCGTCACCTCCTGGCCGGTCCGTGAGTCCTCGTCGGTGATCCCGGTCGGCACGACATACGTGATCACCAGGTCGCCGTTAGTGAACGTCGAGCCGCTGCTCGTCCAGCCACCGGTCCGTACGCACGGATCGGAGGTCGTCGTCGGGGCCGTCGTCGTGAAGCGCGGACCGGTCGTGCTCAACTGGTTCATCGAGCTGACGAGCGACGTCCTGATCGCCTCATTGCGGAGGATGTCGTTCTGCGCCTTCGAACAGTCGTGATCGAAGACATAGGTGGTCGCGAGTCGGGCCGCGTCGCGCGCGGCGTTCGTCATCGTCACGTACGTGTTGAAGATGAAGCCGAACTGGATGATCCCGAGCAGGATGAAGAAGAGGGGCAGCAGGATCAGCGAGAACTCGACGAGGCTCTGACCGGCCTCGGATCTTCGCTCGGCCCCACGCCCTGACCGGCGTCGGATGGATGTGGCACGCACGGCTGGGCGCGACCCCTCCTGGATATCTCGATGGATGATCTGAGTCTCGGGCGCGAGGCCGTCCACGGGTATGACTCGTTCGTCCCACCCGGAGTACCCCTGCGGTACGAGCGCGACCTCGTCCTTTACGGAGAGGTCTGCGGCCTGGAGTCATCGAACGCCCGTTCTGTCTCGGATCCGGCGGGATGGTATTCTTGAGTTCCATGCCGGACTTCCGATTCGTCGCCCCATTCCAGCCGACCGGCGACCAGCCGCAGGCGATCGACAAGCTCGTCGACGGTCTCGGGCGCGGGCTTCGCCACCAGACGCTGCTCGGTGCCACGGGGACGGGCAAGACGGCCACGCTCGCCTGGACGATCGAGAAGATCAACCGGCCGACGCTCGTCCTGGCCCACAACAAGACGCTCGCGGCCCAGCTCTACGCCGAGTTCCGGGAGTTCTTCCCGGACAACGCGGTCGAATACTTCGTCAGCTACTTCGACTACTACCAGCCGGAGGCGTACCTGCCCCGGAGCGACACCTATATCGAGAAGGATTCGAGCCGGAACGACGAGATCGACCGGCTCCGTCACGCGGCGACGCACGCTCTGTTCGAACGGCGGGACGTGATCATCGTCGCCTCCGTCTCGTGCATCTACGGGCTCGGGGCGCCGGTCGACTACGGGGCGACCGTGCTCCGACTGCGCAAGGGCGGCCAGTACCGGCGCGACTCGGTCCTTCGCCACCTCGTGGACCTCCAGTACCAGCGCAATGACCAGGCCCTGACTCGCGCCCGGTTCCGGGTCCGCGGCGACACCCTCGAGCTCCAGCCGGCATCGGAGGAGCACCTCGTCCGGGTCGAGTTCTTCGGCGACGAGGTCGAGCGGATCACGGAGATCGACCCGCTGACCGGCGAGCTGTTCGCCGAGCGGAACGAGGTCAACATCTACCCGGCGACCCACTACGTCACCCCGGCCGACAAGCTCAAGGTCGCGATCGTCAACATCGAGGCCGAGATGGAGGAGCGGGTTGGTCAGCTCGAGGCCGAGGGGCGGATCCTCGAAGCGGCCCGGCTCCGGCAGCGGACGACGTTCGACCTCGAGATGATGCGCGAGCTCGGGTTCTGCACCGGGATCGAGAACTACTCCCGACACCTCTCGCAGCGCGAGCCCGGTTCCCGGCCCTGGACGCTCCTCGACTACTTCCCGCCGGACTGGCTCCTCGTCGTCGACGAGTCGCACATGTCGATCCCCCAGGTCGTCGGGATGTACAAGAACGATCGGACCCGCAAGGAGATCCTCGTCGACTTCGGGTTCCGGCTCCCGTCGGCGCTCGACAACCGGCCGCTGACGTTCGAGGAATTCGAGGGCCACCTCAACCAGGTCGTCTACATGAGCGCGACGCCGGGACCGTACGAGCTCGAGCGGAGCGAGCGGGTCGTCGAGCAGCTCATCCGGCCGACCGGTGTCGTCGACCCGACGATCGAGGTCCGCCCGACCGACGGCCAGATCGACGACCTGCTCGAGGAGATCCGGGTCAGGGTCGAGCGCGGCGAGCGCGCCCTCGTCACGACCCTCACCAAGAAGATGGCCGAGGACCTCACCGATTACCTCCGTGAGCTCGGGGTCAAGGTCCAGTACCTCCACAGCGAGGTCGACACGCTCGAGCGGGTCGCGATTCTGCGCGACCTGCGCCTCGGGGTCTTCGACGTCCTGGTGGGGATCAACCTCCTGCGCGAGGGGATCGACCTGCCGGAGGTGACGCTCGTCGCGATTATCGACGCCGACAAGGAGGGCTTCCTGCGAAGCTCCTGGTCGCTCATCCAGATGATCGGGCGGGCCGCCCGCAATATCGGTGGCCAGGTCGTCATGTACGCCGACCGGGTGACCGAGTCGATGGCCGCCGCGATCGAGGAAACGAATCGCCGGCGCGCGGTCCAGGTGGCATACAACACGGAGCGCGGCATCGAGCCGACGACGATCATCAAGGGCATCCACGACATCAACGAGCGGCTCCGGGCGGTGGCCGAGTCGACGGTCGTCTACACGTCGGACCGGGAGGACCTCGCCGGACGTGCCCTGACCCTCGAGAACACCGCAGCGATCGAGAAGCTCGTCGCCCGGATGGAGGCCGAGATGAAGGCGGCCGCCAAGCAGCTCGAGTTCGAGCGGGCTGCGGCGCTCCGCGACGAGATCCAGCTGATCCGCCTGCGGGTCCTCGAGCAGGATCAGTCGCTCATCGTC
>DATHGS010000128.1:0-8625 GCA_035490155.1 Candidatus Methylomirabilota bacterium
GACGCGACGACCGGCGAGGCGCGCAGATTGACCGATGGCCGGGCCGCCGCCGAGGATCCGGCCTGGTCGCCAGACGGGAAGCGGATCGCCTACACGACAAACCTCGCCCGCGATCACGACATCGACTATCGCTCCGACATCGTGGTCGTCGACGTTTCCAGCGGGCGGCGGACGCGGGTCTCCGGCGGCAATCTCTCGATCTTCTTCAGCCCGACCTGGCTGCCCGACGGCAAGACGATCGCCGCGCTCGGCGGGCGGAAACCACACGGCGACTATCGCTTCGACATCTGGCTGTTCGCCGCGGACGGCTCCGACGTGGCGGCCGACGGTGGCCGGAACCTGTCGGGCGCGCACGATCTCATGCCGGGCTCGGGCATGAACAGCGACATCACGCCGGCGGAGCCGATCCGGTTGAAGCCGTCCGATGACGGCCGCTGGATCACGTTCCTCGCCCCGATCGCCGGCAGCTACGAGCTGTGGCGGATATCGACGACCGACGGGAAGCCGGAGCGGCTCACGGAGGGTCGTCACTACATCTCGTCGTTCGACCAGATGGCGGGACGCACCGCGGTCATCCGCTCGGCGCCGACGGCGACGGCCGATCTGTGGGTCAGGGATGGCGACGGCGGCGCAGGCGGCGCGCGCGGCGCACGCGGGACGCTTCGCCGGGCCAGCCGTTTCAATGAGGCCGTCCTCGACGAGCTGGCGCTGATCGAGCCGGAGGAGCGTCACGTCGAGGTCGACGGGCGCGACATCCAGGGCTGGTTCATTCCGGGTCGGCGGTCCGGCGGGACGGCGAGCGGCGCCACCAGCCGCGATCCGGGACCCCTCGTCACCGAGATCCACGGCGGGCCGCATACACTCTACGGCTGGTCGCCGTTCCTCGAGTTCCAGGTCCTCGCCGGCAGCGGCATCGGTGTCTTCTACTGCAACCCGCGTGGCTCCGAGGGCTACGGCCGCGAGTTCAACGAGGCGAATATCCGTGACTGGGGTCCCGGTCCGATGCGCGACGTCATCGCCGGTGTGGACGATCTTGTTGCCGACGGGCTGGCCGACCCGGACCGGCTCGGGGTGACCGGTGGGTCGTACGGCGGTTACCTGACGAACTGGATCGTCGCCCACGACCAGCGGTTCCGGGCGGCGATCACCTGCCGCTCGGTCAGCGACATGGCGATGCTCTTCCTGACCGGCGACATCAGCGGCGGCGAGTGGGCCAAATACGAGTTCGGCACGACACCATGGGAGGACCCGGCCTACTTCCGGGAGATCTCACCGATAAGCTATGCCGACGCCATTCGGACGCCGCTGCTCATCCAGCACAGCGAGCGCGACCTGCGGACGACGGTCGGCCAGGCAGAGGCGCTCTTCACCGTCCTCCGCACGAAGAAGCGGCCGGTTCGCCTGATGCGCGTGCCGGACGAATCCCACGAGCTGACGCGCTCCGGTGCGCCGTATCGACGATCGGAGAACCTCGTCCAGGTTCGCGACTGGTTCCGCCATTACCTCGTCGACGGAAAGCACGGACTGCCACCACTGCCGAGGGTGCGGGGCGGGCGCTAGGAGTCGGCCGCTCCGCCGTGCCGTCGTCCGAACTCGCGCCTCTGCCCGTTAATCGTCCGATTCCGGACGGCGCCGGAAATCACATTCGTCGCGCTCGATGCTCCGAATCCGGAATCCGAAACCGGACAGACGGCCGGGACGGAGGTGACCTTCCGCGCCGGTCGATTTCGGCTCGTCTTCGCGTCGAGCAGCGACGAAGCGTCCCTGGCCCGCCTCGGACCCAGGTGTATTCTCACCGTCCCATGACGGCCACCCGACGCCCGGACACCCTCGCCCGCGAGCGCGCCCACGAGCTGGTCCGCTCCTGGGACGGCCGACCCGGCGCGCTCGGCAGCCTGCTTGGGAGGGTGAGCTCCGTCGACCAGGTCGGCGTCGAGGAACGCGTCGCCGCGCTGAAAACGCGCTCGATCAAGAAGGCCTCGAAGCTGTGGGCGCTCGATCTCGCGATCCGGATGATGGACCTGACGACCCTTGAGGGAAAGGACACGCCGGGCAAGATCCGGGCGCTCTGTCAGAAGGGGATGACGCCGCAGCCGGGCGACCCGACGATCCCGTCGGTCGCGGCGATCTGTGTCTATCCCGCCCTCGTTGCTGACGCGAAGGAAGCCCTCAAGGGCTCGACCGTCAAGGTCGCCTCGGTCGCCACCGGATTCCCGTCGGGCCAGACGTTCCGCGACATCAAGATCGCCGAGACCCGCGCGTCCGTGGAGGCCGGTGCCGACGAGATCGACATGGTCATCGATCGGGGCGCCTTCCTCCGCGGCGACTACCTCACCGTCTTCGAGGAAATCGTCGACGTCAAGGATGCGACCGGCGACGCTCATCTCAAGGTCATCCTCGAGACTGGCGAGCTCGAGACGTACGACAACGTCCGCCGGGCGAGCGTCCTGGCGATGGCCGCCGGGGCCGATTTCATCAAGACCTCGACCGGCAAGGTCCAGCCGGCGGCGACGTTGCCGGTGACCCTCGTCATGCTCGAGGCGATCCGCGACTTCGAGCGTCAGACCGGGCGCCAGGTCGGGATGAAGCCGGCCGGCGGGATTCGGGTCGCCAAAGAGGCGATCCAGTACCTCGTCGTGCTCTACGAGACACTCGGGCCGCGCTGGATGAGCCCGGACTGGTTCCGGTTCGGGGCGTCGTCGCTGCTCAACGACGTCCTGATGCAGATCGAGAAGGAACGGACGGGCCGATACCAGGGCCCGGACCACTTCACGCTCGACTGATGGCTGGCACGGGGGACGGGGCGGCGACGGATTCCTTCGCGACGACTCCGCCGTTGCCGGCGATCCCCGGTTTCGTCCTGCGACACCTGCGAATGCCGGACGACATTTCACCGATGAACGCGATCGCCAATGCGGTCCGCCGGTCACAGGGCGACGACTTCTATACGACCGTCGAGCAGATGCAGCAGTTCTACGAGAGCCCGCCCGGGTCGGACCCGGCTCGCGACGTTGCGATCGCCGAGGTCGACGGGCAAATCGTAGGGTATGGCCGGGCTGCGTGGCACGAGGAGCCCGACGGACCACGCATCTACGAGGTGATCCCGTTCGTCGACCCGACGGTCGCCGGAGAGGACGTCTTCGTGGCCATGGTCGATGCCCTCGAGGCCCGACTGAGGACAATCGCCGCCGATCACTCCGCCGGCGACAAGCTGTTCGAGACGTTCGGCGGCGACAGCGCCCCAGAACGCGAGGCGCTGCTCGAAGGGATCGGCTACCAGCCCATTCGGCATGGGTACGCGATGCTCCGATCGAGCGTCGACGACCTGCCCGACGCACCGTTGCCCGCCGGCGTCGAGATCCGGGAGGTCCAGCCGGAGCATCTGCCGGCGATTTGGGCCGCCGACCAGGAGGCGTTCAGCGATGCTTGGGGCTTCGCACCGGCGACCGAAGGCGATTACCAGCGTTTCCTGACCGACCCGGTCATGTCCGACACGTCGCTGTGGCGCATCGCCTGGGATGGCGACGAGGTCGCGGGTCAGGTCCGGGCCTACATCAGCGCCGAGGAGAACGAACGGTTCGGGCGGAAGCGCGGGTACACGGAGCACATCAGCGTGCGTCGGCCGTGGCGACGCCGCGGCCTGGCCCGAGCGCTCATCGCCGCGAGCTTCCCGCTCCTTCGCGCCCGCGGCATGACCGAGGTGGGTATCGGGGTCGACACGGAGAACGTCTCGGGCGCGCTCAGCGTCTACGAGAACTGCGGCTTCCGCCCGATCAGCCGATCCACGACCTACCGCCGACCGCTGGCCTGAACGAGCGACCTGCTCGCGTCAGCCTATTGCCGCGAGGTGGCGCAGGAGCGGAACGGCCGCGCCGAACGTGTCGGCGAGGGTGTCCGGCAGGTCAGCTGACTGCGCATCGACGTCCGACAGCCGCCGCCCGAAGATGACGTCCTTGAGCTTGAGGATCTCCGCGTCCGGGTGATCGGCGGCGAAGCCCGACGGGACGCGCTGCAGGGCGTGGCCGTCGCGGCTCAGACCGCCGAAGACCGCCTGAAAGTCCGGAGCGTCGGTCAGTGCGTGGAACTCCGCCGGATCGGCGTCGAGGCGCTGGCGGAACGCGTCGATCCATGGCTTCTCCGGATGCCAGTAGCCGCCACCCACATAGATCTCGCCGGGTGACAGGTGGAAGTAGCCGCCGCTCGAGTGGACGTTGGCCGTTTGCGATCGGCCGTCGATATCACCCGCGTCCTCATCGGCCCACGGGAAGCTCGCCCCGATGTTCGTCTTGTACGGTGACTTGTCCTTGGCGAACCGGACGTCGCGGTAGATCCGGAACGGCGACTTCGCCGGGTCCGCTCGCATCGGGATGCCGCGCGCCGCGAACCGCTCGCTTAGGGCGACGCAGAGCGCCTCGAGGGGCTCCTTGAGCAGCCGCTCGTACTCGCCCTTGCGTGGCTGGAACCAGGCCCGGTCATTGTTGTCGGTCAGGTCGACGAGGAACTGGATCGCTTCCGGTCGGAAGCCGGTGAATATCGGTGCAGCAACGGCCATGGTCGGGTCCTCCTGGGCGGCGGGTGACTGACTGTACCGCTCGCCGCTTATCTGCCGGTTGCGCCGAAGACGAGGGCCGCATTCAGCCCGCCGAAACCGAACGACGTCGACAGGATCCGGCGGTACTCGCCCGCGCGGCCTTCGCGCAGGAGGCAGGGCAGGATTGCCGCGATCTCCGGGTCCGGCTCCTCGAGGTTGACCGACGCCGGGGCCCAGCCGTCGCGGATCGCCAGCGCGCAGATCGCGGCTTCGATCGCGCCCGACGCGCCCAACGGGTGGCCGTAAAGCGCCTTCGTCCCGCTCACCGGCACCTCCGACGCCACGCCGGCGCCAAGCGCCAGGGCGATCGCGCGGGCCTCCGCGATGTCGCCGAGCGGCGTCGACGACGCGTGGGCGCTGACGTAGTCGATCTCCTCCGGCGACACGATTGCCTGGGCGAGCGCGATCCTCGCCGCACGGGCGGCCTCCCGGCCGTCGGCTCGCGGCTGGACCATGTGATAGGCGTCCGACGTCGCCCCGTAGCCCATGACCTCCGCGTACGGCTCGACCCCGCGAGCGCGGACGATCTCGTCCGACTCGAGCACGAGCAGTGCGGCGCCCTCACCCATGACGAAGCCGTCGCGCTGCGCGTCGAACGGCCGGCACGCATGCGCTGGGTCGTCGTTCGAGCCGGCCGACAGTGCCCGGATGATGTCGAATGCACCGAAGGCGAGCGGGCTCAACGGGATCTCGACCCCGCCCGCGATCGCCGCATCGATCTCGCCGGCCCGGATCGCGCCGACCGCTTCGCCGATCGCCACGGCGCCGGACGCGCATGAGTTCGCCGTCGAGAGGATCGGGCCGCGGACGTCGAGGGCGATCCCGAGGTTCGCCGGGGCGGCGCCGCCGAAGACGGCCAGGGCGAGGTTCGGGGCGACCTGGCGGATGCCCTTCGCGATGTAGCGCTCGTGCTGCTCCTCGGCGTAAGCGATCCCGCCGAGCGCGCTGCCGAGATAGATCCCGATCCGCTCCGGCGAAGCGGCGCCGCCCTCACCCGGCCGGAGCCCGGCGTCGGCGAGGGCGAGCTGGCCCGTGACGAGGCCGAACTGGCTGAACCGATCCAGCTGGCGGGCGGTCTTCGGCGGCATCCATGCCAGCGGGTCGAAGTCGTCGACCTGGGCGGCGACCTGCGATCGGAATGGCGAGGGATCGAACCGATCGATCCGTTTGACCGGCGATCTGCCGGCCCGAAGGCCGGCCCGGAACGCCTCGAGACCGGTGCCGGCAGCGGTGATGATGCCGATCCCGGTGATCCAGACGCGCGGGCCGTTGGTGCTCATGACAGATGATTCGCCGTCGGGCCGGTCCCGGACTCATCCGCGGCCAGGGCCTCGGCGATCGCCTTGAACGTTGCGAGCGTCCGCGTCGCGATCGGACGGGTGAAGGCGCGATCGACGAACCAGGCCCAGCCCGGCACTCGAGGCCCGAATTGATGGTCGATCGACACGCGAGAGCCCGTGCCGGTCGGCTCGATTCGCCAGGTCACGTCCATCCCGTTCGTCGCACCGCCGACGTGGACGAACCGCAGGCGCAGCGCCGCCGGCTCGCTCCACGTACGCGACCGCCAGGCAACCGGCAGCCCAAGGCCCAGGACGGGCACGAGCGGCCGGCGGGCGACCATCTCCGCGACGAGCGTGCCGTCGGACCGGCGCTCGACCGCCCGGACGAGGACGTAATGGGGGAGCAGCCGCGGCCAGCGCTCGACGTCGCGGGCGAGCCGGAAGACGAGTTGCGCAGGTGCGGCGACCTCCACCGACACCGTGCTCCTCATCGGTCCAGGTCCGGATACGCCAACCCGACGGCGTACTCGGCGAGCTCGACGAGCCGGATCCCGGCGAGATCCGCCGGCGCGAACCAGGCGGACGTGTCCGTCGAACCGTCGATCTCGTCGCGAAGCTCGCCGTCGACGATCCGCATCCAGTAGACGATCCCGATGAAGTGGAGGTCGCCCCCGCCGGCGAAGCGGGATCCGCGATAGACGTGAGAGAAGATTCCCGCGAGCTCCTCGATCTCGCCGTCGAGACCGGTCTCCTCGCGCAGCTCGCGGACCGAGGCCGCGTCCGGGTGCTCACCGAATTCGATGCCGCCGCCGGGCAGCGTCCAGGCCCCGACATCGACCTCGAGCGCGGACAGGCGGGCGAGGAGGATCCGGCCGCGTTCGTCGGCGCAGATCGAATAGGCACCGAGCCTGGTACGGCCCGCGGCCTCGACCGGCTCCGTCACGGCGGGATCGGTCACGTTCGAGTGCTCATGGCCTGAGGAGGGCGGTCACGAACCGCGGATCGAGCGCCTGCGACGCCGGAATGAGATCGCCCATCACGAGGCCCATCGTCTCACGGACGGCGGGACGCGCGGCCAGTCGTCGAGCGGCAAACTCGAACAGGCCGGGCTGGCCGAGGAAGGCCTGGACGATGAGGCTGACCGCGTCCTTGGCGCGGAACCGGGCCCCCATCGCCCGATCGTAGGCGGGCAGTGCGTCGGGATCGCCGCTGAGGTGGCGATCGATGGCGGCAGCTGCCAGGCGGGCCGAGACGAGAGCCCGGTGCAGACCCTCACCCGTGAACGGGTCGAGGAAACCCGCCGCGTCGCCGACCAGGAGCCAACCCGGCCCGTGCCGGTTCGCCACGCGGTGGCCGATCGGGGCGGCGCCCCTGATCGGGTCCCGCGGCTGGGCAACCGACCACTCGACCGGATCGTCGGCTGCCGGCGGGATCCCGGCGAGAACGGCGCGGACCGTCTCCTGGGGGCCGCTCTGCATGAGCTCCGCCGCGCGACGCCCGGCGAGGACGATTCCGACGTTGACGCGACCTCCGGGGACAGGGGCGAGGCCGACGTACCCGTCCCGAAACAGGATCATCCGAGCGTCCCGCGGCTCGTCCGGTCGCGGATCTGCGACGTGAAACGTCAACCCGACGCGGTCGCCGAACCACGTCGGCCGAACGGCGCCGAAGGATCGGGCGACAACGGATCGGATCCCGTCGGCGCCGACGACGAGCCTCGCCTCGATCTCAGCCTCGCCCGTTGGTCCGCGCAACGCGATCCGACCGGCACGCACGCCGAGAACCGTCGTCGCCTGGCGGATCGTCGCCCCGGCCGCCCGGGCGAGCTCGAGGAGGGCGCCGTCGAGGGCAGGGCGGTCAAAGGCGACGGCCGGTGCCAGCAGCGATCCATCGTCTCCGTACGTCAGTCGGAAGCGGGTTCCCCCGGCAGTCTCCACGCGCATCGCCGGGATCGCCCGGCCCAGCACGCCGAGAATCGAATCTTCCACGCCTAGCCGGTGGAGCGCAGTGACCGACGCCGGAGAGCTGAAGACACCGCAGGCCCGCCAGCGCGATTCAGGTGACCGCTCGACGACGACGACGCCATGGCCGCGCCGCGCGAGCGCCGTCGCCAGGGCGGCCCCGGCCGGTCCGCCACCGACGATCACGACGTCGCGCTGCTCCACGACGTGGAGCGTAGCCGGTCGGCAGCGACGATTCAGCGGGCCACGATGGCGTAGCGATGGCCGACGAACCCCGTGAACGCGCGGACCGGCGCGAGCCCCGCCCGCCGAATGAGCCCCTCCATCTCTTCGCGGGTGTAGGCGCGGCGGACGGAGAGCGGACCGTCGTTCCGGGTGAAGCGGCTGGCGGCGAGCGTGTGGCACATGAGCCACGCGCCGAGCCACGCGAGCCTGCCGCGGGCGAGATCATTGACAACGATCCCGCGACGGGCGACGCGGCGCAGCTCTGCCAGGAACACCACCGCGTCGTCCGGCTCCAGATGGTGAATGACCATCGAGGTATGGCCGACGTCGAACGAGGCGTCCGGCCACGGCAACCGCAGGCCGTCGGCAAGCCCGAGCGTCAAGCCCGGGATGTGCCCGAGAGCCGGCCGAATCGCAAGGGCCGCATCGAGGACCTCCTGGCGGCTGTCGGTCGCGGTCACCTCGAGATGGGTGCCGCGACGCCTTGCGTCGGCCAGCAACCGGACGGGAATGTCCGCCGCGCCCGCGCCGACATCCACCACCGTGCCACCGTCCGGCAGCAGCAGGC
>DATHGS010000129.1:0-2997 GCA_035490155.1 Candidatus Methylomirabilota bacterium
GGGCGACAGGCTCGGACCGCGGCGGGCCTCAGCCAGCGAACCGTGGCCAAAGCGATCGGCGTCTCCCACTCGAAGGTGGGCCGATTTGAGCGCGGCGTCATTCGTGACCCATCGCTGGAATTCATGGCGGCGTACTTCGCGGTCGTTGGGCTGGACCTGAGCATCCGCGCCTATCCGGCGGGCGATCCGATCCGCGATCGCGCTCAATTGGCCCTGCTCGAGCGGTTCAGGGCCCGACTTCATCCATCGCTGCGTTGGCGGACGGAAGTGCCGCTGCCAATCGAGCGCGACCTGCGGGCATGGGACGCGGAGGTGTCGGGCCGGGCGCCGGAGCGATGGCTGATCAGAGTCGAGGCCGAAACGAACGTTGCGGATGGTCAGGCCCTGGAGCGACGCCTCCAGCTGAAGATCCGCGACGATCCAGTCGGTCATGTCGTCCTCCTCGTTTCGGAGACTCGCAGCAATCGACAGGCCATTCGACTACTGAAGGACGGACTCCGAGAGACCTTGCCACTCGATGCCCGCGAGATGATGGCCGCCCTCGGGACCGGCCGCGAGCCGGGCGCAGGCGGCATCGTGATCCTGTGATCTCGTGTCATTCGGCCTCGGCCCAGGCCTGGAGCTCGATGATGTTGCCCTCCGGGTCGGTGACGTAGCACCACGTGACGCGGCGGCCGTCGGCCGTCTGGAGCGTCACGACCTCGCCGACCGAATTGCCTCCCTCAGCCAGCACCGCCGCGCGCGCCGCCGCCACGTCGGGCACGACGAAGGCGATGTGGCCGAAACCGGGCCGGTTGACGACGGGCGGCAGGGCGTCGGGTTCGGACGAGTACTCGTAGATCTCCAGCGTCGGGCCCGTCGGGCCGTGGCCGGGCAGGCGCAGGTGGGCTCCCCGAAGCGCGGCGCCGGCTACGCCCGTTCCGGACTCGAGGTCGGGCCCGGAGTAATCGCGCTCCGGCGGGACGAGGACGCAGCCGAACAGCCGCTCATAGAAGCCAACGAGGCGTCGCCAGTCGCGGGCGACGAGATTGACGTGGCCGAACCGCGTATCGATCACGAGATCGGGCCCTCCAGGTTCCGACCGCGGACCCAGGCGCCTCGGACCATGTCTGGGTGGGTCCGGAAAATGAGTCGACTGACGAGGGCGGCCTCGTCGTCGAGGAGCGCAGCGTCCTCCGCCGCGAAACCCCCGCCGCCGCCCCGAAGTGGCGCCGTCATAGCCGGATCCACGACGATCACATCCGCCTCCTTGCCCACCTCGAGCGAACCGATCCGATCCTCCAGCCCGAGCGCCCGCGCGCCCTCCAGCGTCCCGAGCCGGAGCCAGTCGAGCGGCGCGAGAGGCTGCCCCAACGCCGCCGACCCCTCCCCGGCCAGCGACCGGCGCGCCATCTGCGAATAAGCGCCTGCGCGCATGACCGAGAAGAGCGACGGCTCGGGCCCGCCTGACACGTCCGATCCCAGCCCGACGACGACGCCGGCGTCCAGCCAGCGCGCCAGCGGCATCACGCCGGCCCCGATGAACAGGTTCGACGACGGGCAATGCGCCACCCGCGTCCCCGTCTCGACGAGCCGGGCCAACTCCCGATCGGACAGGTGGATCGCATGAGCCAGCACGGTCCGCTTGCCCAGCCCGCCAGCTCGCTCGTAGACGTCGACATAGTCGCGTGCCTCCGGGAAGAGCCGGGCGACCTCCGCGATCTCGCCGGGATCCTCGGACACGTGACTCTGCCACCACGTCCCCGTCGAGCGTGCGAGCGAGGCGGACTCGCGCAGCAGGTCGGCCGTGCAGGAGATCGCGAACCGGGGCGTCACCGCGTACCCGAGGCGCCCATCAGCCGCGCCATGCCAGCGAGAGATCAGGTTGGCGGACTCGCGGAGAGATCGCTCCATGATCGTCGAAGGCTCGATTGTCGGGTCGTAGGTCACGCGATCCATCATCACCTTGCCGAGGATGGCCCGGATGCCGTGGGCCTCGGCCGCCCGGAACGCCGCGTCCATGGCTGCTTCGTAGACGACTCCGTAGGCGAGGACCGTCGTCGTTCCGGCGGCGGCGAACGCCCGAAAGATCGCCGGGGCCAGCCGTTCGGCGACGGCGGGGTCGGCCCACGAGCGTTCGGTTGGAAACGTGAGCCGGTCGAGCCAGGTCAGGAGGTCCAGGGCGAACCCGAGTCCCGCGTTCGGGAGCTGCGGCAGGTGGGCATGGGTGTCGACGAGACCGGGCATGACGACCCACGGCCGCACGTCGACGGCGCGCGCGAGCAGATCCGGCGACGCTGCCCCAGCCACCCCCACGAACACGAGCGAGCCCCCGGCGTCGACGGCGACGACGCCGTCCGCCTCGTGGAGCGTCCCGCCACCCGCCAGCGGGGTCAGGATCCGGGCACGCAGGGCGAACGGCGGCCGATCCGGGAGCTCGACGGCGGGCATTGCCCGATCATAGGCGCGAGCGGGCCCCCGATTGGGGCGCCACCTCACGATGCCTTGACGAAGTCCTCGACCACCAGGTCGTCGATCGTCACCGGGTTCGGAACCAGCCCGAGCGTCGTCATGAAGTCGAGCGACTTCTGCCACGACGTTCGATCGATCACTCCGAGATTGTCGTTCCCGCCTGACCCCTTCCACGCCTCGATCGTCGCGTCGAGGATCGCCGTCTGGAGTGCGCGATCCTGGCCGAGCGTCGACTCGACCGCGATCGACGCGTCGACCCCCTTCGCAGGGTCGGCGATGATGTCATCCATCGCCCGGAGCGTTGCCCGGACGAACCCGGCGATGGCATCGTGCTTCGCGTCGATCGTCGCCGTCGAGGCGATGAGTCCGGGCCCCGGCAGCGGCGTTACATCATCGACGTGCAGGATGAATGTCGGCGTCCCGCTGCGCTCGAGCTGGATCGGCTCGTTGTTGACGAAACCCGTCGCGGCGTCGACGGCGCCCTGAGCGACGGCCGCGCCCTGCCCGAAGTCGGGGTACTCGACGATCGTGACGTCGTCGGTCCTG
>DATHGS010000130.1:0-2392 GCA_035490155.1 Candidatus Methylomirabilota bacterium
ACCGCTGGCTGAGGTTCTTCGGATCGCTCTCGAGGTTTATCAGCTCGTCCGGATGGACAGGAGTCAGGTCGCCGAAAACTGGCCGATTCCGGGCGGTTTCGATGTCGACGCCGTTGACCGCATCGACGCGGAGCATGCCCCAGTACTTCTCGCCGTCGCGCGGTGCGCGGACCGCGCCGCTGACGCGGTCGCCGATCCGGAGGCCGAAACGACGGACCTGGCTCGAGCTGACGTAGACGTCGTCCGGGCTCGGGAGGAGGCCGTGGCGGCGCATGAAGCCGAATCCCTCGTCGACGACGTCGAGAATCCCGGTGGCGTAGGCGTGGCCGGCTCGCTCCGTCTGGCGCTCGAGGATGCGCTCGACGAGATCGTCCTTGCGCTCCTGCGTGCCGGTCTCGAGCTCGAGGTCGCGACCGACCTGGCGGAGCTCGGTGACGCTCATCTCGCGGAGGTCGGACACGTCGAGATCGTTCCGCTCGCGGGCGGCCTCGAGCTCGAGCGTCTCCTCGTATTCGCTGACGGGGGCGCGTGACGTCATCTGGGTTCGGCGACGTGGCCGACGGTTGCGAGACCGCTGGTCGGGACCAAGTTGGGGCATGGGATGGGGCTTCCCTCGGGATTGCCAGTGTGCCCGGGCTGGTGATCGCGCGGAATCGCTCCGCAGCGCAGGCCGGTTGGGATTGACAAAGCATAGTCGCCCGAATGAGAGGCGTCAATCGCGATCTGCGGCGGGTTCCCGGGTGGCACTCGCGACGCGCCGTGGTGGATCGGAGCAGGTAGGGTTTGCGCCGATGAACCGGCTCGACTATCGCGTCATCCTCGTGACCGGCTCGACCGGGATGGCCGCCGCGGCCGCAGAACGGTTCGCCTCCGAAGGCGCCGCCGTGTTCGTGATCTCTCGAACCGAGAGCCACTGCCGCGAACTCGCGGAGCGGATCGCCGCGGCGTCTGGCCGCGTCGCCTACCGCGCCGCCGACCTGACGGATGAGACCGAGGTCGAGGCCGCCGTCGGTGCCTGTGTCGAGGCATTCGGCCGCATCGACGGTCTCTTCTCGGTCGCCGGCGGGAGCGGCCGTCGGTTCGGCGACGGCCCGATCCACGAGGTCAGCGGTGATGCCTGGGATGCGACCCTGGTGCTCAATTTACGGACGCAGGCTCTGGTCTGCGGCGCCGTCGTCCGGCGGATGCGCGACCAGGCCCCGAACGAGTCCGGAACCCGCGGATCGATCCTGCTGATGAGCAGCGTGACCGCCACGGATCCCGTTCCGGAGCTCTTTGGGACACACGCGTATGCGGCAGCCAAGGGGGCAACGACGGCGCTGATGACCGCGATGGCCGCGACCTACCTCGCCGATCGAATCCGGGTCAACGCCGTCGCCCCGTCACTGACGAGGACGCCGATGGCCGACCGCGCGGCAGCCGACGAACGAACCCTGGCGTTCGCCCGGCTGAAGCAGCCCCTGGCCGGCGAGATGCTCGATTCGGGCGAGGTCGCCCACGCTGCCGTGTACTTCCTGTCCGACGAGTCGAGGACCGTGACCGGTCAGCTGTTGAAGATCGATGGCGGCTGGTCGGTCAACTCCGTCTCCCCGCCTGAGTCGACGCCGTGATGGAGGTGGTTCGATGACCGACGGGCTCCTGACCAGCGTCGTCGGCTCGCATGCCCACCCTGGCTGGTTCGTCGCGGGGATCGCCGCCGCCGAGCGCGGCGAGTTCGGTCCGGTCGACCTCGACGAGATGCTCGACGATGCCGTCGACCTCGCGATCCGCGACCAGGAGGAAGCCGGGATCGACGTCATCAGCGACGGTGAGATGCGCCGGGCCGGCTTCTTCACCGCCGAGTTCTACCGTCACCTGACCGGCGTCCGCGCCCTCCCGCCCGACCGTCGTTTGGGGGCCGGCGGGCACGACCAGCAGCATCGCTTCGAGGTGTTGGAGCGGATCACTGCCCCGAACGGCCTCGGCGTGGTCGCGGAGTTCGAAGCCGCCCGGCGCCGGACGACGCGTCCACTCAAGGTCACGCTGCCCGGGCCATACACGCTGTCGGGCCGGCTGCGGACCGGGCCGGGCGAGGTCTACGAGACGCGCGTCGACGCGGCCGAGGCCTTCGTCGAGATCCTCCGAGCAGAATTGAGCGGCCTGGCCGATGCCGGCGCCACAATCATCCAGGTCGACGAGCCGTCGCCCGCCGTCCACCCCGACGCCCCGGCGGATTTCGCTGCCCTGTTCAATGCGGTGATCGAGCCCGTAGGCGGCCGCGTTCGGTTGGGGGCCCACCTCTGCTTCGGCAACTTCCTCGGCCGCCCGCTGGCGGCTCGCTCCTATCGCCCGATCCGCGACGCAATGCTCGGATTCAACGTGGACGAGCTCGTCCTCGAATTCGCCAACCGGG
>DATHGS010000131.1:0-9085 GCA_035490155.1 Candidatus Methylomirabilota bacterium
TTCGGCGACGTCGCGATCGTCCCGGGCTACATCGAGCGGAGCTACGAGGCGATCGAGGGGACGGTCGCCCCGATCGTCGAGGCCGGTGTCGTCCCGCTGCTGATCGGCGGCGATCACGCCTGCACGCTGCCGCACCTTCGGGCGACCCGCTCGCGGGGCCCCGTGGCCGTCATCGACTTCGACTCCCACACCGACGCGTGGGACAGCTACTTCGGCGAGAAGTACAACCACGGCACGTGGATGCGCCGGGCCATCGAGGAGGGCCTGGTCGACGTCGCCCACTCGATCGAGGTCGGCCTCCGAGGATCGCTCTACGGGGCGACCGACTGGAGCGGGCTTCGCGACGAGCTCGGGCTCGACTACATCACGACCGAGGAGGTCCTGGACATCGGGCCCGACAAGACCGCCGCCCGGATCCGGGCCCGGGTCGGCGACGCGACGGCGTTCATCAGCTTCGACATCGACGTCGTCGATCCGGCCTACGCGCCGGGAACAGGGACGCCGGAGGCAGGCGGCCCGTCGGCCCACG
Organism: Candidatus Methylomirabilota bacterium; assembly: GCA_035490155.1. Classification (GTDB taxonomy): domain Bacteria; phylum Chloroflexota; class Limnocylindria; order Limnocylindrales; family CSP1-4; genus CF-46. The sequence goes on from DATHGS010000131.1 coordinate 530, forward strand.
ACCTGCTCGCGATCGTGCGGGCGCTGCGCGGGATCGACTTCGTCGGGTTCGACGTCGTCGAGGTCATCCCCGCCTACGATCCGGCCGACCAGACGGCGTTCCTGGCGGCGAACCTCGCCTACGAGATGCTGTCTCTCGTGGCCCTCCGCCGCGCGGGGCGGTAGCCGCTCGGGTTTCGCCCCTCCCGCAGCGCAAACCCCATTGTTCCGGCTTGCGGGGCGGACTACGATGCCTCGGTTCGGATGGAGGAGCAGCCGACAGGGCCGCACTGCGGCCGCGGAGGAGGGTTCGAGCATGCGTCGCTGGACAACGGTCGCCGCGTTCGTAGCACTGACCTCGGTCATGGCGAGCTGTGGTGGAGGCGGAGGTGGAAGCGCGAGTGCAGCTCCGCCATCGGTCAGCGGGTCGATCCCGGCAGCGCCATCGGAGGCCGCGTCGGCGAGCGCCGGCGGAAGCGCTGCTGCGTCATCGGCCGCCTGCAACCCGCCTCGCCAGGATGGCGTGAAGCTGACGTTCGCCTCTTTCGGCGGCGTCTACCAGGATGCCCAGCGCAAGGCCTGGCTCGATCCGTATTCGGCAGCGACCGGCGTCGAGTTCACGAACGACGAGAACTCCTCGAACGCCACGATCAAGGCCCAGGTCGAGGCGGGCCAGGTGACCTGGGACGTCGTCGACGTCGGCAACGACTTCGGCCTCGACGCGAACAAGGACCTGATCGAGCCGCTCGACTACGCGCTCATCCCGCGGGACGAGGTCCTCGACGGGTTCGCGGGTGACTACCGCGTCGCCGACATCACCTACGGCGTCGTCCTCGGCTACAACACCGACAAGACGGCCGGCAAGGTACCCGCCGGGTGGGCCGACTTCTTCGACCTCCAGAAGTTTCCGGGCAAGCGCGGGCTATGGGACTACTCGGAGGGCGGAATCCTCGAGTTCGCGCTGATGGCCGACGGCGTCAAGCCGGCCGACCTTTACAAGCCGTCCCTCGACGTCGCGCGCGCGACGAAGAAGCTCGACACGATCAAGGACAACATCGTCTTCTGGAGCTCCGGCGCCGAATCCCAGGAGCTGATCGGCTCCGGCGAGGTCGCGATGACGATGATCTGGAATGGCCGCGCCTGGAGTGCCAAGAACACCGACAAGAAGCCGGTCGAGATCCAGTGGAACCAGCAGATCGTCACCGCCGACTACCTCGTCGTCCCGAAGGGCTCGCCGAACAAGGACGCGGCGATGAAGTTCATCGCCTACACGATCTGCGCGGCCAACAACGCCAAGCCGTCTTCGTACATCCCGTACGGGCCGACGAACAAGAACGCGAAGCCGGATCCGGCGAAGGTCGCCGACCTGTCGGTGTCGAACGCCGACGAGAATTCGGGCTACTTCGACGACACGTACCTCATCGACAATTTCAAGGACATCGACGCCGCCTACCAGGCCTGGAAGACGAAATAGCGAGGGCAAGCCTGCCGGGCTGAACCCATGTCGACCGACGCCGCCGGTGGCCGCTCGCGGCCGAGCCTTCGCGGCCTCGCGGGAAATCGCTGGTCGCTGCTCGTGCTCCCGGCGGTCGTCTTCCTCGCCGTGTTCTTCCTCGCCCCGCTCGTGACGATGAGCATGCGGAGCGTGACGGATCCGCAGGATGCCGGGCTGTCGAATTACACGAGGTTCTTCGCCGATGAGGCGTACCTGCGCGTCCTCATCAACACGTTCTGGATCGCGCTCGTTTCGACGGTGACGTGCCTCGTCGTCGGTTATCCATTCGCCTACCTGATGACGGTCGTATCCGGCCGGGTCGCCGGGCTTCTCCTCATCGCCGTCCTGCTCCCGTTCTGGTCGAGCCTTCTCGTCCGGACCTTCGCCTGGCAGGTGATCCTGCGAGATACCGGCATCATCAACCGGTTCCTGCTCGATCTCGGGCTGATCTCCTCGCCATTGACCCTCATCCGGACGACGCTCGGCGTGATCCTCGGGATGTCCCACATCCTGCTGCCGTTCATGGTCCTGCCGCTCTACGCGGTCATGCGTCGCATCGACCCGGAATACGGTCGAGCGGCGGCGAACCTCGGGGCGCCGCCGATGTCCGCCTTCCTCCGCGTTTTCGTACCGCTCAGCCTGCCGGGCGTCGTCGCTGGCTGCCTCCTGGTATTCGTCCTGGCGCTCGGCTTCTACATCACGCCGGCGCTGCTCGGCGGCCTTCATGACCAGATGATCAGCCAGCTCATCGTCCAGCAGATCCAGCAGCGGCTGGACTGGGGTTTCGGCACGGCGATGAGCGTGGTCCTCATGGTCATCACGCTCGTCATCCTGTTCATCGCCTCGCGCCTGGTTCGCCTCCGTGACGTTTTCGGAAGCGCGGTCGAGGAATGACCCCGTGACCGAATCCTGGCGCGGCCCGCGGCGACTGCTCATGGCGGCCCTCGGCGGCCTGACCGTGTTCTACCTGCTCGCTCCAACCCTCGTCATCGTCCCGATGAGCTTCACCGAGGCGAAGATCCTCAGCTTCCCGCCGCAGGGCTTCTCGCTCCAGTGGTACCAGCGGATGTTCACGGACCCGCAGTGGTCGTCCGGGATGCTCCACAGCGCGCAGGTCGCCGTTCTGACGGCGATTCTCGCGACGGTTCTCGGGACGCTGGCGGCGCTCGGCCTGACCCGTGGACGCTTTCCGGGCCGGACGGCGGTGAACGCACTCGCCCTGTCACCGTTGATCGTGCCGGTCGTGATCATCGCGATCGGGATGTTCTCGCTCTTTGTCCAGTGGCGGATCAGCGGTTCGCCCATCGGGCTCGTCCTGGCCCACACGGCACTGGCGCTGCCGTTCGTAATCGTCAACGTCGGGACGAGCCTGCGGACGATGGATCGGAATCTCGAGATGGCCGCGGCGAACCTCGGCGCCGACCCGCGCCGGACCTTCATGCGGATCACACTGCCGATCATCCTGCCCGGCGTGCTGGCCGGTGCGATCTTCGCGTTCATCACGTCGTGGGACGAGGTGGTGGTCGCGATCTTCCTGACCTCCGCCCGGTTCCGGACGCTGCCGGTCGAGATGTGGGAGCAGGTCCGCCAGGTCGTCGACCCGACGGTGGCGGCCGTCTCGACGACGCTCCTCGTCGTGACGACGGCGTTGTTGCTCCTGCTGTTCGTCGTTCGCCGCCAGTCGCCCGCCCGATGACCGGTTCCGCCGCGAGCATCCCGTCCGCCCGGCCCGGTCCGGCCGGGGAGCGCCCGGCGGGGGAGCGGCCCGCACTCGTCCTCCGCGACCTGCGAAAGCTGTTCGGCGCGGCGGCCGCGGTCGACGGCGTCGACCTCGAGATCCGGCGTGGCGAGTTCGTGACACTCCTCGGACCGTCGGGTTCGGGCAAGACGACGACCCTCCGGATGGTCGCGGGCTTCATGGCGCCAACGAGCGGTTCGATCGAGATCGACGGCAGCGACATGACTCGCGTCCCGCCGTATCGGCGCGACGTCGGCATGGTGTTCCAGAACTACGCCCTGTTCCCGCACATGACCGCTGCCCAGAACATCGCCTTTCCGCTCCAGATGCGCCGCAAGTCCCGGCGCGACATCGAGAAGCGGGTCGCCGAGGCGCTGACTCTCGTGAAGCTGACCAAGTTCGGCGATCGGTATCCGCGGCAGCTGTCCGGCGGGCAGCAACAGCGGATCGCTCTCGCCCGGGCGGTCGTCTTCGGGCCGCGGCTCCTGCTCATGGACGAACCACTCGGCGCGCTCGACAGGAAGCTCCGCGAGGCACTCCAGCTGGAGATCATCCACGTCAGCCGGGAGCTCGGGGCGACTGTGCTGTACGTGACCCACGACCAGGAAGAGGCGCTCGTCATGAGTGACCGGATCGCCATCTTCAACGCCGGCCGGATCGACCAGCTTGGCAGCGGCGAAGACCTGTACGACCGACCGGCCTCCCTGTTCGTCGCCGACTTCATCGGCGAGTCGAACATCCTCCGTGGCCGATACGAGCGCGATGGCGCCGGCGGCGGCTGGATGACCCGTGGATCGTGGCGCTGGCGGGTGGGACGGGCATCAGTGGAGCGGGCCGCCCTCGACGCCGGCGCGACGGCCGCGCTCGTCGTCCGGCCCGAGCGGATCCGGATCGTCGGGAGCAACGATCAGGTTCCGGCCGGGGCGAACTCGGTGGAAGCCGCGATCACCGACGTCCTCTACCTGGGCTCGGATCGGAAGTACGGACTCACCCTTCCCGACGGGCAGCGAGCGGCGGTTCGCCAGCAGCGCGACGGCGCGGCCGGGCGCGAATGGCCGAGCGGCGAGCGAGTTCAGCTGACGTGGTCGGTCGACGACGGCGTCCTGGTGGCCGATCCGAGCGGCTGAGCTCCCTGGCCCCGTTTGGCGCCCGGCGCGCCGGGGCAGGCGCCTCAGTGAGGCGTGTTGGCGGTGACCGTGCGGGTGATCCAGGCGATCTCGAGCGCCGAGATGATGATCAGTGCGATGCCGACGACCGTCTCCACGGAATGGCTCCTCCATCACCGGATCCTGATCGGTGGCCCGACCTGCGCGCGATGATGGGGCTCGCGCTTTCGGAAATCAAGAACGGCGAGGCCGCTCCTGGAGTCGCGGGACCATCCCGGCGCCCCTCCTTGCGCCCCTCCGGATATGCGGCTCACTCATAAGAATCACCTCAAACACGCTCGACCCTCAGCACGTTTCCCGCAACGCGTGCATGCCTCGATCGCCGTTTGCGTAGGGTCGAGCGTGATGATCCCGAATCCTATGAGCGAGGCGCATATTGGCAGCGCCGACGCCGGTGCGGGCGCCGCATCGCCCGACTCAGGCCCGGCGGGGGCGCTCCTGGAGTCGCGGGATGAGCGAGGTGAGCTCCGTCGCTACATCGATCGGCTTCGCGCCGAGCGAGTCGAGCAGGGCGAACACCTCTTCCCGTTCCTCGTGGCAGAGCAGCACAATGATCCGCGGCTTGCCGGACGCGTCGGCAAGCTCCGCCCGCAGGGCCGCCGTCTCGGACTCGTAGACCGGGACGTCGGCGGTCGACACGCCGGCGGCCCGGATCCCTGCCATCAGCTCGCCGACGATCGACTCCCGCGACCGGCCGCGAAGGTACTTCAGGGTTTCCTTGATCGCGACCCGCTGGGCGCGCTCGGCGGCGATCCGGGCGATCCCACGGAGCGTGTCGTCGGGCCGATCGCCCGCCGTACCGACGATCGCCGTGATCGGCGCCGCGCGCCCGGCCGCCCCGCCGGCGATGCCCTCCGCGACATCGAGGATCGCCGCGACCCCGGCCTCGTTGTGAGCAAAGTCGACGATCACGATCCGAGGCCCCAGTCGGTAGAGGTTGAGCCGGCCCGGCGATCGATCGGATGTCGGTCGGAAGTCGACCAGGCCGTCGCGAACCTCGTCGAGTGTCGCCCCCAGCCCGCGGGCCGCGGCGGATGCCGCAAGTGCGTTCGCAACGTTGTGGCGCGCGAGCCCGCCGATCGTGATCGGCACCCGCCCGACCTCGACGATCTTGTGCGCCTTGCCGCCGTCGAGCTCGACCAGCCAGCCGTCGCGGATGACATAACCGCGCCCGCGCCGGCCGCCGCGCCCGGGCTCCTCGACGACCCGTCGGACGGCGGCGTTGTCACCCTCGCCAAGCGTGAAGAGTGCGACCCGGCACGAGACCCGTCGGGCCATCGCCGCGACGAACGGATCGTCGGCGTTGAGGACCGCCCAGCCGTCCGGCTTCGTCACGCGAACCACCGTCGACTTGACCTCGGCGAGCTCCGGCAGGGTATGTATGCCCTGGAGGTCGAGATGATCGGAGCTGACGTTGGTGACGACGCCGACCTCGTTCGACTCGTAGCCCATGCCGCGCAGGACGAGCCCGCCGCGCGCCGTCTCGAGGACCGCGACGTCGAGATCAGACCGGGCGAGGATCTGCCACGCACCGCCCGGTCCCGTCCAGTCGCCGGGCTCGACGAGCCGCTCGTTGACCAGGACACCATCGGAGGTCGTCGTGCCGACCCGCCGGTCGGCCTGGACCAGGATGTGGGTGACGAGCCGGGTGACAGTGCTCTTGCCGTTCGTCCCGGTGATCGAGACAACCGGCAGGCGCCGGTCCGCGTTCCGGATCCAGGCCGGCGGCGTGGTCCGCGATCCTTTGATCCGCTCGGTCCACCGTTCGAGGAGGCGCTCCTGGGCACCCGTCAGGCGGGTCCGCCGAGCGGCCGAGACGTCCCGGTCCGTGAGGGCGAGGGCCGCCTCGGCGATCGTGTGGGCGCGCTCGGCCCCGATCCACGGGAACGTCACGATCCAATGCCCCGGATCGGACGAGCGGTGAACGACGACACCGGTCCGCCCTTCGTCGTGATCGACCCGCAGGCGCCGGATCCAGTCGACCAGGGCGTCGATCTGGGCAGGCCAGTCGCGCCGCGGAACGTCGACGCCGAGATGGACGAGCGCGTGGCGGCCCGGCGCTCGCTGGCCGTACCAGGTCCGCCGACGGCCGATCGCCACCTCGACCTTGACCACCGGCTCCAGCCGATAGACGTTTGGTCCCTCGAGGAGTCGGATCTCGATCTGTCGCACGGTCCGGCGAGGATAACAAGCGGCGAGGCACCTCGGACCACCCCAACACTAATTAGACTGGTGCCGAATGGCGACGATCCACCCGCCAGCGGCCGGCGTTTCGGCCGACGACCTGACTGCGATCGAGGCGAGCCTGCGGGCCGACGAGACCAGCTACTTGGCCGACCTCGAGCGCCTCGTCAACATCGACTGCGGCAGCTACACGCCCGCCGGGGTCGACGAGGTCGGCCGGTTCGTGGCCGGCTTCCTGGCCGACCTGGGGGCCACCGTTCTAGTCCGACCGGATCCTGCCGGGCGGCTGGGGGCGACCGTGATCGGGACGTTGAAGGGTTCCGCGGCGCGCGGCGCGCGGCTCCTCCTCATCGGCCACATGGACACGGTCTTCGACCCGGGCACGGCCGCCGAACGGCCGTTCGCCGTCGCCGACGGGATCGCCACCGGTCCCGGTGTCACCGACATGAAGTCGGGCCTGCTGGCCGGCCTCTACGCGATCCGGGCGCTCGTCCGCCGCGGGTCGCTGCCGTTCGAGCGGCTGACGTTCGTCGCCAACCCGGACGAGGAGATCGGCTCGCCGACATCCACGCCGCACATCATCGAGCTGGCGGCGACCGCCGACGCCTGCCTCGTCCTCGAGTGCGCCCGAGCGAATGGCGACATCGTCTCGTCGCGCAAGGGGATTCTCGACGCCCGGATCCACGTTCGTGGCCGGGCGGCCCACGCGGGTGTCGAGCCCGAGAAGGGCCGCAGCGCGATCCTTGCTGCGGCGGACCTGGTCGGGCGGCTCCACGCGCTCAATGGGCGCTGGGATGGAGTGACGGTCAATATCGGTGTGATCGCCGGCGGGACGCGGCCGAATGTCGTGCCGGAGCGCTGCACGCTCGAGGTCGATGTCCGGGCGATCCGGCGCGAGGACCTCGAGACGGCGGAAGCGGCGATCACCGATCTTCTCGGCGAGCTGGCGGTCCCCGACACGACCGCGGAGCTCGAGCCGATGGCCCACTGGTGGCCGATGGAGAAGCTCGAGCGGTCCGGCCGGCTCGTCGAGCACGCCGTCGCCCTCGCGGAACGGCTCGGGTTCAGCGTCCGCGACACCGCCACGGGCGGCGCATCGGATGCCAATACGACAGCCGGGCTCGGGGTGCCGTCGCTCGACGGCCTGGGACCGATCGGCGGGAACGACCATTCGCCGTCGGAGTACCTCGAGGTCGCCTCGATCGTGCCGCGGACGACGCTCGTGGCCGGCCTGGTCGTGGCGATCAGCCGAGATCCGGCCGTCGCGGCGTGGCGAGCGGAGCGTGGCTGAGGCTCGTCGTCGTGGCTGAAAGCCGTCGTCGTGGCTGAGGGTCGTCGCAACATTTCGTCCGGTGGGCCGTTCGAGGCGGCGGTCGGCTACAGCCGCGCTGTCGCAATCGGCAACTCGTGCTGGGTCGCCGGCACCACCGACGCGGGTCCGGACGGCCGATCCCTCCATCCCGGGGATGCAGGAGCGCAGGCGCGGGCGATCCTCGCGATCGCGGAACGGGCCCTCGGCGAGGCGGGCTTCGGCCTCGCCGACGTCGTCCGGACCCGGATGTTCGTCGTCCGCCCGGAGGACATCGATGCCGTGACGGCGGCCCACGGCGAGGTCTTCCGGTCGATCCGCCCGGCGGCGACGCTCGTTCTCGTGGCGGGGCTGATGGATCCGTCGTTCCTCGTCGAGATCGAGCTCGAGGCGCGCCGGGCCTGAGGAGCATCGCGAGCCGATGGCTCTCCGCCATGACTCCGCCGACAAGATGTCAGGCGGCGCCCGCTGCCCGCCCGACGATCGCGATCGCCACGGCGGTGATCAGCCCGAGGAGCAGGTTCCGCCGCCACGCCACGATCGCGAGGCAGGCCCCGACGGCCAGCCACTCGAGCCCGACGTGGAAGCGCGGCCCGCTGTCGGTCGCGACGACCATGACGTTGACGGCGGCTAGCGCGGCCAGGATCGCCGGCCCGACGAGCTGGAGGTACTCGAGCGCCCGTCGC
>DATHGS010000132.1:0-2376 GCA_035490155.1 Candidatus Methylomirabilota bacterium
CGTCACCAAGGACGAGGCCGAGAAGATCAAGGCAGCCATCGAAGAGGTCGGCGGCAAAGTCGAGATCAAGTAACCGGACTTCCGGTCGGCGCTGGGGCGGCGCATCCGTGCGTTGCCCACTCCGCCGCTCGCTCACGCACGTCCAAGTGCGCTCGCTCCCTTGCTCGCGGGCGCCTTCGGCTGCATACGCCCGAGCGCCGAAACCTCGGTTCCGGTCGCCCCGGGCTGCATGGCGCTCAGATCTTGCCTTAATGCCTTTGTCGGTAGCACTAATCGAAGACTCAGCGGCGCCCGACGCCCGTTTACGCCGATTCGGGCGCCGATCCTTGACGAATGTCGCTATGAGGCGGCATCTGACGAAGATTCCGTTTGGCCGACGCCTGAAGTCGCGAATAGCGCTACCCAGGAAGGCATGTGGCAAGAACCTCGGCGGCGGCCGCCCAGCGGTCGCGTGTCGCCTCGGTGCCGGCCCCACACGAGCCCGCCAAACGAGGCGAGCCCGTTTGACACGCGAGAAAATCGCGGTATCCTACTCCTTCTGTGAGCGCGGCCCTTCACCTTTTCCCCAACCTCCGTCAAGGAGTGGTCTTTCATGCTGTCTGCTGCTGAGTCGAATCGGACAGCCGTGGCTTCGGCGCGCACGCGCTATGCCCGGATCCCCGAAGTCCTCCCGATCCCGAACCTGATCGAGCTTCAGCTCGATTCGTTCAAGTGGTTCATCGAGAAGGGCCTGCGGGAGCTGTTCGACGAGATCAGCCCGATCAAGGACTTCACCTCCAAGGTCATGGAGCTCCAGTTCCTCGACTACGAGTTTGGGGCGCCCAAGTACTCCGAGGAGGAGTGCCGGACCAAGGACCTGACCTACAGCCGGCCGCTGTACGTGAACGTCGAGCTCCTCATCAAGGAGACCGGCGAGATCCAGCGCCAGCGCGTTTACATGGGCGATTACCCGTGGATGACGGACCAGGGCACCTTCGTGATCAACGGCGCCGAGCGCGTCGTCGTCAGCCAGCTCGTCCGTTCGCCCGGCGTGTACTACAGCGAGCTGGAGGATCCGGCCTCCGGGCGAATGCTCTTCTCGGCCAAGGTCATCCCGAACCGCGGCGCCTGGCTCGAGTTCGAGACGAACAACAAGGATCAGCTCTGGGTCAAGGTCGACCGCAAGCGCAAGATCGCCGCGACGACCCTGCTTCGCGCCGTCGGCTACGAAGAGAACGACGCAATCAGCGCGATCTTCTCCGCCGTCGACACGGACCCCGAGCATCCGTTCATCGCCAACACGCTCGACAAGGACCTGACCCGGACGCAGCAGGAAGCGCTGATCGAGGTCTACAAGAAGCTCCGCCCGGGCGATCCGCCCACCGGCGACAACGCCCGCCAGCTCGTCGAGAGCCTCTTCTTCAACTTCCGCCGCTACGACCTCGGGCGGGTCGGCCGCTACAAGTTCAACAAGAAGCTGGACGCAGTTGCCGCGCGGATGGGGATCGAGCTGCCGCGTGAAGGTCGGACGATCACCCGCGAGGACATCGCCGCGATCGTCGGACATCTCGTCGAGCTCAACCGCGGGCTCGGCCTCAAGGACGACATCGACCACCTCGGCAACCGCCGCATCCGCGCCAACGGCGAGCTGATCCAGAACGCCTTCCGGATCGGCCTCCTCCGCATGGAGCGGGTCGTCCGCGAGCGGATGACGATCCAGGAGATCGACAAGGCGACCCCGAACGCACTGATCAACATCCGGCCGGTCGTGGCCGCGATGAAGGAATTCTTCGGCGGCAGCCAGCTGAGCCAGTTCATGGACCAGACGAACCCGCTCGCCGAGCTGACCTCGAAGAGGCGCCTGTCGGCACTCGGGCCGGGCGGCCTGTCGCGGGAGCGGGCCGGCTTCGACGTCCGCGACGTCCACCACAGCCACTACGGCCGGATCTGCCCGATCGAGACGCCGGAAGGTCCGAACATCGGCCTGATCGGCTCGCTCGCCACGTACGGTCGGATCAACAGCTACGGCTTCATCGAGACCCCCTACCGGAAGGTCAAGCGGACCGTCGCCTGGGATGACGCGGCGATCGCCACGTACGAGCTCGGGGCGGACCTCGTCACAAAGACGGGTACGGTCGTGGCGAAGAGCGGCGCGCCGTTCAGCCCGGACGTGATCGCCGAGCTGAAGAAGCAGAAGGCCAATGCGTTCCCGATCCGCCCGATCGTGACCGCCGACATCGAGTACCTCCCCGCCGACGAGGAGGAGGAGCACGTCGTCGCCCAGGCGAATGCCCCCCTCGACGCCGAGGGCCACTTCACCGCCGAGCGGGTCCCGTCGCGCTACCGGGACACCTTCCCCGAGGCGCGGCCCGGCCAGATCGAGTACATGGACGTCTC
>DATHGS010000133.1:0-2435 GCA_035490155.1 Candidatus Methylomirabilota bacterium
TCGATGGCGCCGACGCCGAACGGCACCCATTTCGAGGGGTCCTGCAGGCGATGCGCCTGCGTGTTGCCGCGGCTGTGGATGTCCTCGAAGCCCTTCGGCTCGATCCACATCCGCTCGCCCTCCAGCAACCCCAGCACGCCCGACTGGCCCGGCTCGGGGCGCTCGTGCTGGCAGTACGCGCACGCCGCCTGGTCGTGCTTCTGGTAGGTCTCGGGCTCCTCGTAGGTCGTGATGTAGCCCTCGTAGTTGCGGAGCACGACCTTGTGGTCCGAGTACGAGATGAGGTAGTTCGGCATGACCGGGATCTTGCCGCCGCCGCCCGGCGCGTCGATGACGTAGGTCGGGACCGCGTAGCCCGAGGTGTGGCCGCGGAGGCCTTCCATGATCTCGAGGCCCTTGCCGACCGGCGTCCGGAAGTGGCCGGAACCCTCGACGAGGTCGCACTGGTAGAGGTAGTAGGGCCGGATCCGGTTCTCGACGAGCCGATGGACGAGCGCCCGCTGGATGTGGACGCAGTCGTTGACGCCGGCGAGGAGCACGCTCTGGTTGCCGACCGGAAGCCCTGCCTTCGTCAGCTTGTCGACCGCCCGGCTGACCTCGGGGGTGATCTCGTTCGGGTGGTTGAAGTGGAGGTTGATCCAGAGCGGGTGGTACTTCTCGAGCATCGCGCAGAGCTCGTCGTCGATCCTCTGCGGCAGGAAGACCGGTACCCGCGACCCGATCCGGATGATCTCGATGTGGGGGATCTCGCGGAGGCCGCGCAGGATCGATTCGAAGAGTTTCGGGGCACGGGTCAGGCCGTCGCCGCCCGAGATGAGCACGTCCCGGACCTGCGGGGTGCGGCGAAGGTAGTCGAGCTGGGCCTCGTGGTCCTTCCGGTTGAAGTTCTGGGTCGGGTCGCCGACGATCCGCGATCGGGTGCAGTAGCGGCAGTAGCTCGCGCACTGGGTCGTGACCAGCATCAGGACTCGATCTGGGTAGCGATGGACGAGCCCGGGCACCGGAGAGTGGCGGTCTTCGGCGAGGGAGTCCTCCATCATCGAGGTGAATGCCTGGGCCTCGCGGCCGGTCGGGATGACCTGGCGACGGATCGGGTCGTTCGGGTCGTCCGGGTCGATGAGGCTGATGAAGTACGGCGTGATGTCGACCCGGAACTTATCCGGGGCGGACAGGCCGGCCCGCTCGTCATCGGTCAGGTTGAGGACCTGCTCGATCTCCGTGAGGTCGTTCACCCGATTGCTCAGCTGCCAGCGCCAGTCGTTCCACTTGTCGTCGGGAACGTCCTGCCAGAGCGGAGCGCGCCGGCTGACCGCTGGGCGTCCATCCGGGCCGAGTACCTGGGCCGGATCGCGGCGGTTGACGAATGGCTCCTCGGCCGCCGCCCGCTGCACGGCCTGGTGGGCGATCGCTGCCTTGATCTCCTGGGCGTCCAACGCGTCAAGCCTCCTGCGGCGGAGCGCCCACCCTCGCCGGCGGGTGGTGAGCGCATAAAGTCTATGCAGAGTGGATGCTCCGGCGATCATAACGCGCCCCGGAACGGGCGGTCCAGCGCCCGAACGTACCAACCCGCTGTAGCATCGCCGAGTGACGACCAACCCCGCCGATCGCCTCCGGCCGCTGCGGCAGACACGCCAGATCCGCGAGTTCACGGAGGAGCCGGTCGAGAAGGAGGCGCTCGACGCGATCGCCGATGTCGCGCGTTGGTCGGGCAGCAGCAGCAACAACCAGCCGTGGCGGTTCATCGTCGTCACCGATGAGGCGGTCCTGCGGCGGCTCGCGGCGATCGGCCTGCCCCAGACGAGATCGCTCCAGACGGCAACCGCCGCGATCGCCATCGTCCTGCCGGCCGACGACGGCCACGAGGTCGGCCACGCCTACGACGAGGGCCGAGCCGCCGAGCGCATCCTGATCGCCGCACACATGCTCGATCTCGGCGCTGGGATCGGCTGGATCCTCTCGGGCATTCGCCCCGCGGTCGGCGAGATCCTGGGCCTGCCGGCCGATCGAATGATCCGGACCATCGTCGCCCTGGGCCACCCGAGCGCCGGGGCCCGACAGCCAAAGGCGCCGCCCGGCAAGGCCCGCCTGCCGCGCGAGGAAACCATTTTTCACGAGCGCTGGCCGACCGACTGATCGGCGCGGCCGGTGGGCCGCGATGCGAAACGGCTGCCTGGCGACTCTCGTGCTGCTACCACCAGCAAAACTCAGCCTGGGCGGAACTTTGGCGTTGAGATGGACGCCCTCATCGTGGCGGCTCTGGCGCTCCCACGCTCGGATTCGCGGTTCGAGGATCGCGCAACGGCCGGGCAGCCCACCTGAGCGGCCTCCTGTCCCCAGAATGCTGGTGGGAGCAGCGCGTCATCGTTCAGGGTCGAGCGGGCATTGCCGGCCGATCTAGGGGAAGCCGTCGACGTTGAAATCCCAGGTGCGCTCGA
>DATHGS010000134.1:0-7294 GCA_035490155.1 Candidatus Methylomirabilota bacterium
CGACATTCGTCAGCTCCGCGAACTCGTCGGATGCCGAGGCGCCACCGGTGACGATCTCGGACACGAGCAGTGTCGACGTCGGCCAGGCGACAGCGGCAACGAGCCGCCCAGCGGCCGCTCGGCCACCGGGCTCAGCTGGAACGGCCGAGACCGTCGCGCTCGCAGCGACCACGACCAACAGGAAGAGAGCGAGGGTACCGGCGCGCCGGACGCGATCCATCGACGACCTCCCGGCGGGACGGGCGGAGAGACGGCGGACGGGTTGGCGGCGGACCATGTTCTAGCAGGCGATGCTTCGCGGAGACTTACCGGTGGTTAGCCGCCGCCTTCACCGCCCCTGCACGCACCATTCATCGCCTCTTCCCGGGGACTGCACGGCGGATTTGCTCGCCGTTGACGCAGGCCAGCGGCAAACGCCGGCAGCCAAAGTCCGACGTTCGGCTCAGGCGGGATATCGACTACGATGAGCGCCACTCATCCCCGTGCAGCAGGCTGGAGGCACCGTGGCCCGCGCCAAGAGGACCGACCGCGCCGAAGCGCGCCGTCGCTATCGCGCAACCATCATCGACAGCGATCCATCGCTCGAGTCGGAGCTGGACTCGGACGAGCCGGAGGCAGCCGAAGCGCGTGCACCGCGCGCCCGGTCGGCCACACCGGCGGGTCCGCCCCCGCGTCCGAGCATCGTTGCCGCCTTCCGAGGATCGTTCCGCCCGCTCGACCTGCGTGGCGACCTCGAGGCGATCCCGACACTTCTCCGGCACCGGGCGTTCCTGGTGCCCGTGCTCCTCGTCATCGCGGCCGCCGGGATCCTGATTGCAACGGGTGGCAGCGACGTCGTCAGCCGGACGATCAGCCCGTACTTCCTCGCGCCGCCGCCGGTCGGCCCCGTCTTCCTCGCGGGCTTCCTTGCCCCGCGGGCAAGCTGGATCCTCGGGATCCTGATCGGCGCGGTTGCCTCGGTTGCCCTGGCCGTGGCGTTGGTAACGCCCGCCGTCCAGGCTTCCGTGCAGCCGACGGCCGGAGGCGCGATCACGCCGGTGACGGTCCTCGCGGAGTCGCTCGTCGTCTCGACGCTTGGCGGAGCGGCATTCGCTTCTGCGGCTGCGTGGTACAAGCGCTTCCTCGCCAGTGCCAGTCCCAACCGGACGAACCGCCCGGGTTCTCGCCCGGGTGGCCAGCGCCGAAAAGGCCCCGACAGCCGACCGCTTCTCGCCCGCCGCCGCTGACCTCCGTTCGGCGCTGACTTCCGCCGGCGCTGAGCTGCCGCGCACACCCGTAGCGGCTCAGCCGAGCCGGCGCATCCCGGCGTGGCCGAGCTGCCGCACGCCGTCGGGCTGATCGGGTGCACCGGCGGTGGCGGCGACGTCGATTAGCGGCCGGACATCGCGGGCAATCACGTTGACGACCGACGACTCGCGCTGGAGGTCGCCGTCGACGAGCAGCAGGGCGTGTCGCCGGACGACTCCCCGAAGGCGCGCCCACGTATCCGGCCAGAGCGTGACGTTGACCATCCCGGTCTCGTCCTCGAGCGCCAGGAAGACCGTGCCCTTCGCGGTCATCGGGTGCTGCCGGGTGACGACGAGGCCACCGAGCCTGACCGGGCCCGGTCGCCGTTCGGCCAGATCCGAGTTCGGGACGGCGCCGAGACGGTCCAGCGCCGGCCGATACAGCGACACGACCTGGCGTCGGGCGTCGAGCCCGACGACCGCGTAGGCGTCGCCGATCCGCTCCGATTCGGTCAGGCCGGGCAGGGTCGGCGCAGCGGTTGGTGGCAGGCGGAGATCCATCGGCCGACCAGCGGCTCGCCCGCCGGCGACACCCTTCGCCCGGACCGACCGCCCGTCGACCCGGCCGCGTGACGCCCCGGCGACCTCGCGGAGCTGCCAGAGGAGCTCGCGCCGCGGCCGCCCGAGCGAGTCGAGCGCACCGACCCGGATGAGCCGCTCCAGGGTTTCTTCCGGCAGGCCCGTCCGCTCGACGACGTCGGCGAGGCTCGCATACAGCCCGCGGTCGAGCTCCCGGTCGAGCAGCTTCTCGTGCTCCTCGCCGATCCCCTTGACCAGTGCGAGCCCGAGCCGGACACCCCAGCCAGCGGCGCTGTCGATCGCCCAGCGTTCCCGGGCCACGGCCGATGGCATGACACACGACGGCGAGCGGACCGGCTCGGGGCGGCGGGGAATGCCCGCGTCATCGGGGAGTGGCTCGTCCTCGCCGCTCGCCGTCGCCCAGCCCGGTCGCCCGACCCATTCGGTCGTCGTCTTGTAACGGCTCCGATTGACGTCGACCGGCAGGACCGCCACCCCGTGCCGCTTCGCGTCGTTGACGAGGACCTCGACCGGGTAGAAACCCATCGGCTGGGCGTTGATCAGCCCGACGAGGAACTGGGCCGGGTAGAAGAGCTTGAGGAAAGACGACTCGTAGGCCGTGCGGGCGAATGCCGCCGCGTGGCTCTTGGCGAAGCCGAAGCTCGCGAACGCGGCAACCTGGCGGAACAGCTCCTCGGCGACCTCCTCGGTCATCCCCGGCTGGCGCAGGCAGCCGTCGTGGAACTGCTCGTGGAGCTTCTCCATCTCGCGGGTCGAGCGCCACGTCCCCATCGCCCGCCGGAACCCATCGGACTCGGCGGGCGAGAACCCGGCGACCTCGATCGCGATCCGCATGACCTGCTCCTGGTAGAGGATCACGCCCTTCGAATCGCGGAGGACGGGCTCGAGGCTCGGGTGGAGGTAGGTCACCTCCTCGAGGCCCTGCTTTCGGCGGAGATAAGGGTGAACGGCATTGCCCTGGATCGGACCGGGGCGAATGATCGCGACCTCGACGACGAGATCGTCGAGATTCGTCGGACGCGACTTCGGCAGCGTCTGCATCTGGGCCCGACTCTCGACCTGGAAGACCCCGACGGTGTCGGCCGCCTGGAGCATCTCGAAGACCTCCGGGATGTCCTCCGGCAGGCGGTCGAGATCGACGCAGGCCGCGCAGTCGTGCTCGATGAGCTGGAGCGTCTCGTCGATGGCGGCGAGCATGCCGAGCCCGAGGAGGTCGAGCTTGATGAGCTTCAGGGTCTCGACGTCGCGCTTGTCGAACTGGACGACGACCCGATCCGGCATCGTCGCCCGCTCGAGCGGGGCGATGTCGATGAGCGGGGCAGCGGTAACGAGCATCCCGCCCGAATGGATGCTCAGGTGACGGGGGAAGCCATCGATCCTGGCGCAGAACTCGAGCCAGCGCTCCCAGTCGGACAGGTCGCGGGTCGAGCCGCCGAGCGGTTGGGGCGATGGCTCCGGCTCGACACGAGCGACGGACGAGTGGTCGCCTCCTCGGCCCATTGCCGCGGTCTTCGGCGCAGGCGGGTCCCAGTGATTCGGCCGCCCGAGCCGGTCGGTCTTCCGGGGAGCCGGCTCGACCTGGCCGCTCTCCGGATCGATCCGGCGTCCTTCGACGAGCGCCGGCGGGATGAACCGGTCGCGTTCGGCTGCGTACCCCGTCCCCTTCCCCGCCCGCAGCCAGGCGACGCTTGCCGGCGAGTCACCAGGACCACCCTCGTCGTCGGTCCGACCACCCGGTCGGAGCCCGACGACCGGGGCAAGCGCATCGGGAAGAGGCGCCGGGCCATGTGCCGCTCCCTTTTCTCGTTTACCAATGGGGGTGGTGATAAGTCCAGCCGGGGGCCGTTGCCCCATCTCGGAACGGGCCCCGACGCCGGATTCCACGCTCGCACTGGCCGCGTCGACGGTCGGATTGACGACCACGCCTTCGTCTGCCGGACTTACCACCACCTGGGTTGGTATTTGAGAATTTCCGGGGTCGGCCCGCGGCTCCGGTCGGACGGCGGTTCGCGGCGCGAGCGCGTCGGGGAGCGCGGCACCCGCCTCCGCGCCCAACGGGATCTCGGCGATCCAGCCAAACGGCCGCGGTGCATCCGGGTCGGCCGGCTTCGGCGGCTGGCGCCATGGCGGCACCTTCCCGACGAGCGGCATCCGGGTATTCAGCTGGCCCATCCCGTCGACGAGGCCGCGTTCCTCGGCTTCTGTCGCCGCCAGCGCCTCGGCCGGCTCGCCCTCATCGGGTCGCTTGAAGAACTCGGCAAAGCCGCCGTCGGCCTCCAGGTCACGCCGGACCATGACCGAGTCGTACGTCTCGAGCGCCTTCGCCACCCGATCGACAAGTGGCCGCGGGAACCCCAGCGCGACACCCACCTCCCGCACGGCCGACCGCGCGCGGTACGTCACGAGGTTGCAGACCATCCCCGTGTGCTCCGGTCCGTAGAGGTTGTAGACGTACTGGATGACCTCCTCCCGTCGTGCAGACGAGAAGTCGATGTCGACGTCCGGGTACGTCGTCCGGCCTTCGTTGATGAACCGTTCGAACAGCAGATTGTGCTGAATCGGCTCGACCCGGCTGATCCCGAGGGTGTAGGCGACGATCGAACTGGCCGCGCTGCCGCGACCCTGGGCGGGGATCCCCTGCTCCCTGGCGAAGCGCATCAGGTCCCAGCAGATCAGGAAGAATTCGGCGAGCCCGGCCCGCTCGATCACATCGAGCTCGTGGGCGAGCCGATTGACGACGGCCGAAGTCAGCGGGTGATAGCGCTTCCGGGCGCCGGCGTGGCACAGCTCGACGAGATACGAGAACGGGGTTTCGCCATTCGGAACCGGGAAGCCCGGGAAGCGGTACTGCTCGAACCCGAGATCGACCGAGCAGGCCGCCGCCAGCTCGCCGGCGGTCGCCAGGCCCTCGTGCCAGGCGTCGGCGACCACTCGCCCGAGCGATCCGTCTCCGGGCGGCAGCGCTGCCAATTCCTCGCCAGACTTCAGGTACGACTCTCCGTCCGGCCGGCGCAGGTCGGCCAGCCCATCGAGCGTCCGGCCGTGGCGGATCGCGGTCAGGACGTCGTGGAACTCGCGGCCCTCCGGTCGGGCGTAATGGACATCGTTCGTCACAACGACCGGCAGGTGGAGGTCACGGGCGAGGGCGACCGTCTCCGTGACGAGCCAGTCGTCATCGGGGAGGAGGTGATGGGAGAGTTCGAGATAGGCGCCGCCGGCGAAGCGCACTGCCAGCGCCTCGGCCGCAACCCGCGCTCCCGCCCGATCGCCACCGCGCAGTCGCCTGGCGATCTCCCCCTCGCGGCAGCCGGACAGCGCCACGAGCCCCTCGGTGTGGTCGGCGAGGAGTGCCTGGTTGAAGCGGGGGACGGCCTTCGTCCCTGCCATGTTGGCCCGCGAGATGAGCCGGCAGAGACTCCGATAACCCGACGCGTCGCGGGCGAGGAGGACGAGATGCGGGCCCCGCTGCCGCTCACCGATTCCGCGATGGTCCTCCTTGACCGGAGCCCGATGGCCCGGCAGGCGGGCCCGCTCGGGACGGGGGCGATCCGGCCGACCTTCGACCGCGTCGGAGCCAATCGAGTCGACCGAGCCGAACAGGTCGACCTCGGCGTCGATGCCCTTCGGCGGCCGCCGACCGCCGCGCCGAGACGGGCGTCGAGCGGGGATGACGAGCCGAGCCGGATCCGGGGCAATGGCATCGAGCAGCTCGATCTCGACCCCGATGACCGGGTGGATCCCGGCCGCCTCGGCCGCCCCCGCGAAGCGGACGACGCCATAGAGGCCGAGATGATCCGTCGCGGCCAGGCCAGACAGGCCGAGCTCGACCGCCCGCTCGACGAGCTCGTCGGGCGCCGAGGCGCCGTCGAGAAACGAGAAGTTGGTGTGACAGTGGAGCTCGGCATAGGGTGCCATCGTGGATTTTGGAATGATAGAACAAATGTTCTGTTGGTACACAGAAGTCCCTCATGAAGGAATCCGAAAATCCCATCGAAATCGTTGAAACAAGAGCCGGGCATCCCGCGTCTCAAGGCCATGCGAGCTCATAGAACTCTCCTCCTCGGGACGGTCCGGACGGCCGCGATGGTCGGGATGGCGATTCTGTTGATCCTCGTGCTCCTGCCAGCCGCGCTGGGAGTCCAGGCCGCCGGCAGCTGAACCATCCAACGTCTCGCGCCTGGGGGCTCGGGACGATCGGGCGACGAGCGACCGCGAGGGTCGCCGTTGACCCCGCCGGAGGACCTGGTGAGCGGGTCCAATCGGCCACAGGACCCCGTCGCGCTGGGGCGCGACGGGGTCCTGACACGTTCCGGCGCAATCCCCGACCCGCCCTTACGATCACCCGGTGATTCATCCACGGGTCGAGGCTTCCAGCCCGGCCGATTCCATCACGGGTCCTGTCAGCGCCGCGTTCGCGGTCGACACGACGCTGATGACCATCCTGTTCGGGGCCGGCTGCCCGTTCGAATGAGACTTCTTAATCGTCCTGGCTCGCTGGCACAACGCAGCCATGACGACCGGCGTCTATGCTGGCAACGATCGGCAAGGGGATCGATCGAGCAGGGGGTGGCGTCATGCAGATCTCGCAGCCACGCGATTTTGGCCCGCTGGTTTTTGTCGTCGGGTTATTCGTCATCCTTTTCGTGGTCACCCTGACCGTCGGTGCGCCACAGCGCTGAGGCACTGGCGGGCTGGGACGCCTGCGGCGCTGGCCTGCGGTGCGACGTGACACAATCTCGCAGGTGACCAGCAGACCCGCCGCTGCGCAGTACCTGCGCGACACACTCGCCTCGACCCGCTTGGTCTGGGCCATGCCGTACCCGTGGTTCCGCAGTTCCCCGCGCCGCATTCAGGCTTGGCGCGAGGTGAACGGGATGCCCAACCGCGAGGTGATACGAGACGGCCGCTGGTTGACCTGACGCGTCGGCCCGGAGCGTTGGTGCCGCGGCGGGCCCTGCCATGAACGCCGCCGTACGGCCCGGACCATGCCCGGTCGTATGCGTCCTGAACCGCGAACCGGACGCCCGCGAATCCCCGATCCGCACTCAGCAAGTTCCTGCCGAACAGATGGAGACACGATGAGCATGGCGACGAGGACCGATGAGCGGTCGCCTGCGCCGCACGGTGCCGACAGCCACGACCTGATACGCGTCCAGGGCGCGCGTGTCAACAACCTCAAGGACGTCAGCGTCGAGCTCCCGAAGCGCCGCCTGACGGTGTTCACCGGTGTCTCCGGCTCGGGCAAGAGTTCGCTGGTGTTCGGCACGATCGCCGCCGAGTCGCAGCGGATGATCAACGAGACGTACAGCACCTTCGTGCAGGCCTTCATGCCGACGCTATCGCGCCCCGAGGTCGACGTGCTCGACGGCCTGACGACCGCGATCATCGTCGACCAGGAGCGCATGGGAGCCAACGTCCGCTCCACGGTCGGCACCGCCACCGACGCCAATGCGATGCTGCGGGTCCTG
>DATHGS010000135.1:0-3363 GCA_035490155.1 Candidatus Methylomirabilota bacterium
TCCCATTGCCCCAGGTCCGACGATTGACCCGAACTCCCTGCCACCACTGCCGTGGACGGTCGAGGCCAGGTCCCAGACGGGCCGCGTCCTCACGTCGATGATCGTCGAGCCTGGAGACGTACGAACTGCGACCGGCCCCGACGACCAGGTCTCGCACAGCGGGACCTTCGATCGCGTTGATCTCTCCTGCGGCCGGCTGACAATCTGGGCCGGCGATGTTGTGCCCTCGGGCCCTGCCCCGCCACCGTCGCCTGGCTCGCCGGGTGACTGCGTTCCGTGAGATCGATGCATTGACGCCCGCGACGCGAGTCCGCATCGTGCGAGGCCATTGCCGTGCACGTACGCACACGTCCCACGAGGGCTCCGAGCGAATCCGGGCTAGGCTTTACGCCTGACAGGTCGGTGAGCGTGCGCCCGCTGTGGGTACCCTCGGCCCGCCAAGGACCGAGGTCCCGAGAATGCCCAACGAACTTCCGCCGATCGGCGAGACCGCAACCGACTATGACGAGCGCGCCCTCCTCCAGGAGCTCGAGCCCGAGGCCGGCCGCCTCTTCGACCGGCACGCCAAGGTCGCCCAGGAGTGGTTCCCCCATGACTACATCCCGTATCGGCTGGGGCGCGACTTCGACAAGGAGCCGTGGACGCCCGACCAGCCACGGCTGACCGGCGTCGCCCAGACGGCGTTCGAGGTCGGCCTCCTGACAGAGGACAACCTGCCCTCATATCACCGGCTCATCCACGGGATGTTCGGGAACGGCGACGGTGCCTGGTTGAACTGGGTCGGGCGCTGGACGGCCGAAGAGGGCCGACACGCGATCGTCCTCCGGGACTACCTGACGGTCACCCGCAACATCGATCCGATCGCCCTCGAACGCGGCCGGATGAACCAGCTCCAGCAGGGCTACGACCACGACGCCCCGGACACGCTCCACGGCCTCGCATACGTGACGTTCCAGGAGCTCGCGACGAGGATCTCGCACCGCAACACCGGTCGCTACTCGGAGGACCCGGTGGCCGACAAGATCATGATCCGGATCGCCGCCGACGAGAACCTCCACATGGTCTTCTACCGGGACATCCTGTCGGCCGCGATCGAGCTCCAGCCGTCAGCCGCGGTTCGCGCGATCGTCGACGAGGTGCTCGCCTTCCAGATGCCCGGTGCCGGCATCCCCGGCTTCCTCCGCAAGGCCGCGGCGATCGCCAAGGCCGGGATCTACGACCTTCGCGTCCATCGCGACGAGGTCCTCCTCCCGGTGATCAACCACTGGCGGATCTTCGAGCTGACGGGTCTGGACGCGACGGCCGAGGCGGCGCGCAAGAAGCTTGCCGAGCACCTCGAGACGCTCGACGCGGCGGCCCGGAAGTTCGAGGAGAAGCTGGCGATGTCGAAGACGCGAGCTGCGCAGGCGGGCTAGACATCTTCGCGGTTCGCGGTCAGCGTCCGAATCGGGCGCGAAGCGCGGCCATCGGCGCGTAGCGCCAGCGCGGCAGGAAGCGGGCCGAGTAGACGAGCTCGCGACACAGCTGCTCGATCTCGAATGCCGTCAGCAGGCGTTCGTCGACCAACTCGATGGCTGCCAGGAAGAGGGCGCGTGCCTCGGCAATCCAACGATCCACGGCCGCGTGGCGTTCGCGGTCGACCCGTTTCTGGACGACCCGCCCGACGAGGTCGAGGCTCACGAGCATCTGGGCGACATCGCGCTCGACAGGCTGGCGGATGGCATTGGCGTCCGCGCCGAGCGCGGGATTGCCGTCGAAGTCGATCACGGCGAGACCGCCCGACCATTCGAGGATCTGGCCGACATGGAAGTCGCCATGGGTCGGCTGGACCTGGATCGCGCCGTCCATCGGCAGCAAGTCGAGCGCGCGACGCATGGCGGGGGCGAAGCCGCGGAGCTCGATGCCGGCCTCGCCGTCGGTCAGGGCGAGGGCGCTCTCGAGGACATCGATCGCGGCTTGGCGCCACGCCGCGATCGTCGCGGCATCCGCCTGCTCGATCGGCTGTTCGATGACCGGCGATGGCGCCCGGAGGGCAGCGTGAAGATCGGCCGTCAGTCGGCCGATCCGGGTGCCGATCGACGGATTGAGCTCGTTCTCGACGGCCTCGACGCACCACTCCCAGCCGTCCCTCGCGCCGGCCAGGAAGGCATCGCCCTGGGCGAGCGTCAGCTCCACGCCCGCCGGCGAGCGCCACGTCAGCGACCCGAGCGGCGCCGGGATCCGGGCGAAACCCACAGCATCGAGATGGGCGAGGATCGTCGGAGCCCGCGATGGCCCCGGGCCAACTCGCCGGAACCATTTCACGATCGCCCGCTCGCCGACAACGACAGAAGCGTTCGTCTGGTCGACATCGATCGGCCGCTCCGACGCGAGTGGGACGCCCGCCACGAATGCCGACAGCCTGTCACCGGCCGCCGCCGCCCGCCATCGGCCGCCGTCCGCGACAACCGGCAAGACCGCGAACGAACCATCCTCGGCCGCAGCGTCGGTGGTGACCGCAACCGCCAAACGGTCGGTCAGTCGGACGGCCCCGACGACGTCGAGCGACGCGAGGTCGGTCGGTCGATAGCCCGCCGTGGCGGCGTCGACCCCAGGTGACGGCGGCCATGTCGCGCGCAACTCGGCGAGCAGCACCGTGTCGGTTGCGTACGATGCAGCAGCGAACTCCGTCAGCCCTTCCACGAGGACCATGATGGCGCAGCCGCTGACCGTCCTGTTCATGCCCGAGTCGGCCTACGGCCCGACGAACAACTGCATCGGCATCGGCGACGTCCTGCGCCGACGCGGCCACCGCGTCGTCTTCGCCGCCGAGGCGTCGTGGAACGGCCGGCTTGCCCCACTCGGTTTTGTCGAGGATCTCGTCGACCTCGCTCCGCCGCCGCCCGCCGACGCTCCCCAGGACGCCGGCCAGTTCTGGAAGGACTTCATCCGCGACACGGCGCCGGAATTCCGCAAGCCCACGATCGACCAGCTCGCGACCTTCATGCAGCCGACCTGGCAGGCCCTCATCGACGGCGCCCGCTATTGCGAGCCGCAGCTCCGCGAGATCGTCGCCCGGCAGCGACCGGACGTGATCGTCGAGGACAACGTCGTCGCCTTCCCGGCGCTGATGAGCTCCGGCGCCCCGTTCGTCCGGATCATGTCCTGCCAGCCGCTCGAGATGCCCGGACCCGACGTCCCGCCCGCGTATTCCGGCCTTTCCTCGGACGATCGAACCGAGTGGGCGGACTTTCGGGCCGAATACGACCGCGTCCACCGACCGACCTGGGCCGCGTTCGATGACTGGGTTCGCGAGCAGGGCGGCCCCGGCCTGCCGGATCTCGAGTTCATGCCGACCTCCCGGTTCCTCAACCTCTACGTCTA
>DATHGS010000136.1:0-4194 GCA_035490155.1 Candidatus Methylomirabilota bacterium
AACGTGTCGAACGCCGATGCATGGGTCTTGATGACGTCGTCGGCGGGCTCGATCGAGCCGGCCAGGACGACGACGACGCCGGCGCCCCGGAGAGCAGGCGACGCGGCGACACGGACGGCATCGCGAAGGTTCGCCGGACCCTCGTAATCCGGGTCGCTTGCCGCCCGCATCGCGCCCGTTACGACAAGCGGCTTCAAGCCAGCGTGAAGGAGGTCGAAGAAGAACGCGGTCTCCTCGATCGTGTCGGTCCCCTGGACGACGACGGCGCCGACCACGTCATCGTCGTCAAGGGCGCCGCGGATAACCGCCCACAGCTCGAACAGCCCGTCGAACGTGAAGTGGCTCGCCGGCGTCAGGCCATGATCGATGGGGACGAGCGTGGCGATCGCGTCCAGACCGGGAACGGTTGCGAGCAGGTCCCTTCCGGAGAGGACCGGGACGTTGCCGCCGGCGACCGGATCGTGGCGCATGCTGATCGTCCCGCCGGTGAACACGATCGCGACAGACGGCATCGTCGTTCCCTCAGGAGGGTGGGACGGCGTCGTTGCCCCGCGAGCTCGGCGCGGGCTTGGCGGGTTTCCCGGTCTTCGTTGCCCGCTGGCCCATGGCAATCGGATCGCCCTGGACGTCGGGGCTCGGCAGCTCGCCGGCACGCAGGGCGGCTGCGATGGGGTCGCGATTGCCGACGTCATATCGAGATCCGCGCTCGGCCGCCTTGAGGCCGCCCCGCATGAGGATCGAGGCCAGCCCGGACGATGTGATGCCGATCGACACAAGCATGAGCACGACCGTCGTCCCGAGCGCATCGGCGATCGGCCCGACGATCAGGATCGGCAGGAAGCTGGCCACCGAGACGAGCATGTTCAGCACGCCGAAGACGCGACCCCGGACCTCCTCCGGCAGGTCCTCCTGGAGCTGCGTCTGGGATGGGATCGCCACGAACGAGTAGGCGATCCCGGCGAAGAACGCGAAGGCGACGACGAGCGACAGCAGCGACGTCAGGAGGGACAGGTCGGGCAGGCCCGTCTTGCTCGCCGCGGTGGAGAAGAAGCGGCTGATCTGGCCCGACAGGGCAATCGCGGCGAGCAGGATTCCGAGCGCTACAAGGCCGGTCTCGATCACCCGCCGTCGGGGGATGAGCCGGCCGTACGCGTTGAGGATGAGAATGCCGCCGACGATGCCGATGCCGAGCGGCAGCACGACCACGACGAAGTCCTCCGGGCTCAAGCCGAGCGTCAAACGGGCGAAGTTCGGCCCGAGGACGCCGAGCACGCCGACGAGCGACGCCGCGATGCCGAGGTAACTGAGCGACCAGCGGATCTCGCGGTGGGCTCGGATGTATGAGAGCCCCTCGCGCAACTGCCACAGGACGCCGGCGACCGCCTGCTCCGTCTGGACGACCGTCGCCCGGGTGACGACTGCGGGGCCGCTGCGGGGGTTCGCCGGCAGGGTCGAGCAGAAGGCGGCAGCCACGAAATACAGCGCCGCCACGAGGATGATCAGTGCCTGGGGACCGGCGATCTTCACGATGAGCGGTCCGAGCAATGCGAAGCCGAGAGCGAACGCCGCGTTGAGCGTCAGCGTGAACACGCCGTTCGCCGCGAGGAGCTGGCGCCGCGGTACGACCATCGGGATCATTGCCGCTTCGGCCGGCGCGAAGAAGACGGTCACGGTCGAGATGAACAGGTTGAGGAGGTAGATCGGGACGAGGTTGTCGCCGACGAGGAAGACGGCAACGAACGCCGCGCCGCGGAGCACGTTCGTCACGGTCAGGACCAGGCGCCGGTCGAGCCGATCCACGTAGACGCCCGCCACGGCCGAGAACAGGACGGCTGGGACGAGGAACGTCAGGATCAGGGCGCTGACCGCCGTGACCGACCCCGTCGACTTGGCGATGATGACGGTCAGCCCGAAGATGACCATGTTGCCGCCGATCTGGGTGGCCGCTTGCGACAACCAGAGCAGGAGGAAGGGACGGTTCTTGAAGACCGCCATGGCGCCTTCCTCGGGCGGAGGCGCGTCCGGATCGAGGTCGTCCGTTGGCGGCGGCTCCGGATCGAGATCGTCGCTCCTGACGAGCCCGTCGCCCACGGTCGCTCGCCGGTCGCCAGCGGCCGCTCGCCTGTCGCCAGCGGTCACGGCCCATCCTCCGGCGCGGGGGTCGACACAGGCTGGAGCGCCGCCGAAACGGCCGGGTCGCCGCGCGAGACGAACGCGACGAGCCGCCGCTCGAGAACCCGCCGCTCGATCATGACGTGTCGCTGGCAGCCCTGGCATCGCAGGCCGATGTCCGCACCGAGCCGGTCGACCAGCCAGTCGGTCGCGCCGCACGGGTGACGACGGCGCAATCGGACGACGTCTCCGAGGAAGATCTCGAGCGCCGGTCGGGCCGGGTGTCGATCGGTCATTCGGCGGGTCAGGGTATCAGAGCCGCGGTCGGCCGTGGCTCGGCGTGAGGTCGCGTTTCGTCGCCGGGAGCACGAGCCGATCGATCGCCTCGACGCTCACGGCGGCGTCCGGATACGTTGCGGCGAGCTGGGCGACCATTCCGCCGATCCGCGTCAGGGATCCGACGAGGGACTCCGGATTCCCGATCGCGCGCACGACGAACCGATCGCTCAGCGCCGTGTTGTCGACCGACAGGCGCCCACGCCGCCACCGACGACCGTCGCCGCGACGACCCGGACATCCTCGATGGCAATCGCTTCCGAGCCCGAGTTGCGCAGCTCGTTGATGAGCTCCTCGAGAGCAAGCCCGTCGATCGCCCCGCTGATGGTGATCTCGACGCCTCGCCCGGCGACCGGGTCGAGGCCAGCCCATGCCCGGATCCGGGCGAGGTCGTCGCGAATCTGGTTGAGCGAGGAGGTGCCGTTGCGCCCCCCCACCTCGAGCGCCTGGAGCTGCCGATCGAGCGACGAGACCTCTGTCCGGAGCTGGTCGTTGCGGGTGTTGAGGTTGGCGACGAGGAGCGTCAGATCCTGCGCCGACCGCTCGGCCAGTCCGCTGTCGCCGGCCTGGGACCGGATCTGGACGACGACGAGGACACCCAGGATGAGCGCGACGAGCGACACCAGCAGCTGGCTCCGCGGATCCCGCAGCGAGGCCCTCATGGGGCCGGACTCGCCGCGACGGCTCGCGATTCACGGAGGTTGAGGCTGCCGGCGAAAGCTGGGACCTCGACCGTAGGCGGCTCCGCGAAGCTGACGTCGATCCCGAAGTGGCCGCGCCGGGTGTCGATGAACGCGACCCAGCCCTGCGACTTGCCAAGTTGGTCGAGCATGTCGGTCGGTCCGATCGCGCTGACCTGGTACGGCGGCGCCAGGTAGGCCGAGTTCACGAGGATCGTCCCGCCGATGTCGAGGACACCGGTCGTCGCCGTGACCCGCTCGCCGTTGACGGCGATCGCCTCGGCGCCGGCCAGCCACAACTCGGCCATCACGGTGCGAATGTCGCGGGCGGTCACCGCGTAGTCGGCCGGATTGCCGTTCGGAGGGACGGGGTGGGTCGAGTCGGCCAGGCGAAAGACGATGCCGGTCCCCGTCAACGGGATGAGCCCGGCCGCGATCCGGGCCTGCTCCAGGCTGGCGTTCAGCTCCCGCTGCTGGGCGGTCGTGCCCTGGCCCTGGTCCTCGACACCCTTGATTTGCCCGCGCAGGTCGAGGATCTGCTGCTTGAGCTGCTCCTGCTGGGTCTGGAGCGCGAGCGCAGTCGTGACCAACGGCGAACGCTCCTGGGTCGTATAGCGGACGAGGGGGCCCTCGGCGCGAAGCTGGGCTGCGATGAGGAAGCCGAGTGCGAGGAGCGCGAACCCGAGCGTCACCTGCCACGATGGGATCGCCCGGACGCGAGCCGCGAGCGCGGTCACCACGGACCTCGTCGGGCGGCCTGACGCCGTCGCGCGACCAGGATGGCGGCGACGACCAGGACAACCAACACGCCGACGAGAACGAACACGACCGGTGCGGTGTCGCCGGCCCCGCCCGGGTTCGCTGGGCTCGCCGCACCCACCCCGGCCGTCGCCCCGCCGGGTAGCGCAGGGACGACGCTCGGGATGACGAGCGGCCCGGCCCAGCCGGACGGGAGTGGGCCGACCGGAGCCGGGACTGGCCCGAGCCGGACCGGTGCGCTCGCACCGAGATCCTTCAGCCAGGCCGCCTCGAACCCCGCGGTGTCGACCCCGAACGCGGTCGAGAA
>DATHGS010000137.1:0-6020 GCA_035490155.1 Candidatus Methylomirabilota bacterium
CTCCTGCCTCGCCCCATCTCGACGACGACCATACGTTCGGCCACCGCGATCTCGGCGTCAAGGACTGGAGCCAGACTTCTGCGGCGACTCCCTCAGTCGCCGAGGGCGTTGCGATGGTGGCGCATCCGTGGGGCCCCAGCCGCAGACGCGGGCGGTTCGACGACGACCAGGTCGATCCTGATCGGCAGTCGCGGGACCGACCGTCCGTCGGGCAGGCCGTCCTCGAGCAGCCGGCCGACGGCCGTCCGCAGGTGGGCACGCTTGCGGTGGTCGAAGGTCTCCTCGGCGAGCCCGAAATCCCGCCGGCCGCGCCAGCGGACCTCGATGATCACCAGGGACGGTGGCGGACCCGGGTCGACCGCCACGAGATCGAGCTCGTGGCGACCGACATGGATGTTCCGGGCCAGGACGGTCCAGCCTTCTTCGCTCAGCCGAGCAGCAACCAGATCCTCGGCGGTGTCACCCGCCAGTTGAGCGGCCGTTCGACCGGAGGCGGAGCGCCGACCGTCCATCGGCCGATGATCGCAGGCGACCCTCATCTGTGGATCACCGGGTACTCTCCCGCGACGTTACGGCGACTTCACCAGGGATTACGTGGCCGCTAGTTCGAGGCGTTCGAGATCGACCAAGTCGAGCGTCGCGTCGTCGGCCATCACAGGGACGAGCTCGCGCTCGAGGAGGTCGTGAGTCGACGGCGACGCCGACGTGTCGCCCAGCAAGTCGAGGTCGAGCTGATCGCCGGCAAGCGTCCGTTGGAGGGCCAGGAAGCTGCGACGGTGGAAGGGCGTCAGGCCCTGCCGTCGGATCGCATCGCGATGATCGCGTGTTGCGTAGCCCTGGTTGTGCTCCCAGCCGTATCCCGGGTAGCGGGCGGCGAGGCGAATCATCATCCGGTCGCGGACGACCTTGGCCACGACCGAGGCACAGGCGATGGAATAGCAGAGCGCGTCGCCGTCGACGATCGCCGTGTACGGTCCGACGTGCTGTTCGAATCCGACGATCCGATTGCCGTCGACGAGAACGTGCTCCTGCCCGCCGATCCGGGCGATCGCCCGGCGCATGGCCAGGTGGGTGGCGTGGTAGATGTTGAGGCGGTCGATCTCAGCGACCGATGCGGCCCCGACCCCGACGGCGACCGCCCGGGCACGAATGAGCGGGGCGAGTCTTTCGCGCTGGGCCATCGAGAGCGTCTTCGAGTCACGAACGCCCGGTATGCGATGGCAGCCGGGCCGCATCACGACCGCGGCGGCGACGACGGCGCCACAGGTCGGGGCGACGCCGACCTCATCGACACCGACGACGCGGGTGAGGCCATCGCGCCACAGGGAGCGCTCGAAGCGGAGCGTCGGGACGATGACCGTCATCGGGCGACAGCGTAACGCCTCGGACCGTGCGGTGCGCAGAAGAAGCTCCCATGAGGGAACGCGGGGACACCCCGCGCTGCCCGGTATTCCCCGCGCGCATGAAAATTGCGCCGATTACGCTTGACCTTCCACGAGTCTTCTTGCGCGCGAGCGTGAACGAGCGTATGGCCGCAAAGGGTCGAGCGTGACCGGGGCAGATTTGATGCACACGGTGCATACCGCCCAGGAGGTAGAGAGGGCCTCGGGACGCTGCCGGCGCCTCGCGCCGGCCGAGATCAGCCCTTGGGGCGGCGCTCGCGGAGGGTCGCGGCCTTGCCGACGCGCTTCCGCAGGAAATACAGCTGGGCCCGACGGACCTGGCCGTGGCGGACGACCTCGATCTTGTCGATCCGCGGGCTGTGGATCTTGAAGGTCTGCTCGACCCCGACACCGCTGGCGATCCGGCGGACCGTGATGGAGCGGGTGATGCCGCCGCCACGGAGGCGCATCACGACACCCTCGAAGACCTGGATGCGCTCGCGATTGCCCTCGACGACCTTGGCCGAGACCTTGACGGTGTCGCCGGACGCGAGCTCCGGCAGGTCGGTTCGGAGCTGATCGGAGACGATCTCGTCGAGCACGTTCACGGGCGGTCCTGTTCTTTCGTCGACGCAGCCTGTGGCCGCGGGAGGCTCGGGGGAAGGGCCGTTCGGGACGACCGACGGCGGAGTATAGCATGGGCTCCGAGCGTCGCCGAGCCGGTGCTACGTGCTCTGGTCCCTCTGCTCTTCGCGCTCGATTTCCTCGAGTAGGCTCTTTTCGACAGGGTCCTGCGCGCGGTTGGCGAGCAGGTCCGGCCGACGCTCCAGCGTCCGACGGAGGGACTCGCGAAGTCGCCAGTGACGGACGGCACCGTGGTCGCCACCGGCCAGGATTGCGGGAACGTCGCGGCCCCGAAACGAGGGCGGCCGGGTGTACTGCGGATACTCGAGGAGTCCGTCGGCGAACGATTCCTCGTCCGTCGAGGCGTCGTCGATCGCGCCCGGCAGCAGGCGGATGACGGCATCGATGACGACGAGGGCCGCCGGCTCCCCACCGCTCAGGACGTAGTCGCCGATCGACAGCTCGAGATCGACCAGGTCGCGGATGCGGTCGTCGACGCCCTCGTAGCGCGGACACACAAGGATCAGGTGGGGTCGCGCCGCGAGATCATGGGCCCGCTCGTGGCGAAAGGTCTCTCCTCCCGGGTCGAGCAGGATGATGAGCGAGTCCGGGCGACGAAGCTGGTCGAGGGCGGCGGAGATCGGTTCGGGGCGCATGACCATCCCGGCGCCGCCGCCGTACGGCGCGTCGTCGACGCTGCGATGCCGGCCGAGTCCCCACTCGCGGAGGTCGTGGGTCCGGATCGTGACGAGACCCCGCTCCTGGATCCTTCCGGGGATGCTCGCCCCGAGCGGACCGGAGATCATCTCCGGGAACAGCGTCAGGACGTCGATCTCGAGGGCCATCGGCCGTCAGGACTCGGCTGAAGCTGGGTCGGTTGCCGCCGTGTCGGCAGGGGTGTCGTCCGCCCCGACCTCGTTGGCAGCCGCGTCGGAAGCGCCCTCGGCCGTTACGGCCTTCTTCGGCCGCCTGGTCCGACGTCGCGGTGCCTTCGGTCGCGGCTCACCCTCGCCACGCCGGCGTGGCGGCTTCAGGTCGAGCGCCTCGGCGTCGATGACGATCTCGCCGCGACGGGGGGCGAGGACGCGGACGAAGTCGCGAACGGCCGGCACGTCGAATTCGCCGTAATCGCCTCCGGCGACGACGAAGACCTCCGCGCCACCGGAGCGGTAGACGTCGCGAACCGTCCCGAGCGCGGCTCCATCAGTGCCCGTCACCGGTGTCCCGATGATCTCGTGCCAGAAGTACGACCCGCGAGCGGGTTCGGCCTCCGGCCCGACGACCGCCTCCAGATAGACGCCCTTCAGCTGCTCCGCCTCACCGCGAGAGCGAACCTCTTCGAAGCGGATCCGCCAGCCTGGTCCGTCGGCGATCGGCGACGACCAGGCCACGGTCAGCGGCTCGTCGCTCCCCTCGCGATGAAGGATCGCCCCGGCCGCGTACCGCAGCTCGGGGAGGTCGGTCAGGATCTCGATCCGAACGTCACCGCGAAGCCCATGGACGCCGCGAACGAGGGCGACGACGAGGCGCTGCGCGGCAACGGGCGCGACGGCAGGGCCCGGCGCCGCGGAAGCTGGCGCAGCGTTCCCTGCGCCTGACGATCCCTCGTTCGTCAGAGGATCTCTAGCGAGACCGGCTCGCCGTCGCGGGCGGCCGTGACCTTGAGAAGCGTCCGGAGCGCCTTCGCGACGCTGCCGTTGCGACCGATCACCTTGCCCATGTCGTCCTCGGCGACGTGGAGCTCGATGACCGTCCCGCCCTGGTCGCGCACGACCTCGACCTTGACGGCGTCAGGGTCGTCGACGAGCGACTTTGCGACGTATTCGACGAGTTCGGCGGCTGCCATCGACGCGGCTCCTACTTGGCCGCGGGCAGGATGCCCGCGTTTCGAAACAGGCGGACGACGGTGTCCGAGGGCTGGGCGCCCTTGGCCAACCAGGCCTTCGCCTTGTCGGCGTCGATGTTGACCTCGATCGGCTCCGTCCGCGGGTTGTAGTGGCCGATCGTTTCGATCGCCCGACTGTCGCGTGCGCTGCGGCTGTCGGCGACGACGACCCGATAGGTCGGCTGCTTGGTCGCCCCGACTCGGGTCAACCGGATTCTGACTGCCATCTCTCCTGTGCCTCCTTGGCGTTACGTGGCGTGACGTGGGTTGCCGGTGCGCCGGCTACTTGACGGTGAATGACATCGGCAGGCGGTTGATCTCGCCGTCGATCTTGGAGCTCGAGACGAGCGCATCCAGGTGGCTCACGTAGGGCACGATCTCCCTCTGGTACGTCGCCCACTCGTCGTCCGAGACGAGGGGCTTGACGAGCGGCTCGACGAGATTCCGGATCGCCTGCACGTCGACGAATGTCAGGCCGAGGTTTTCCGTCCCGACCCGTCCGATCAGATTCTTGAAGCGGGCATCGTCCGCGAGCGACTTCCCGGGTCCTGCGTCGAGAACCGAGTCGACGAACGCGGCGCCATAGCCGACGACGACGATGTTGTCGGTCACGGTGTAGGCGATCTCGGCCTTCACGCCGGGCGGCACGCCGCCCGATGCAGCCAGCGCCCCGCTGAAGTCGATGATCGTGACCGTCGCGTCGCCGTGCGTCTCGTCCCGCAGCTGGATCCCGGCCTGCCCGCCGCCGAGCACGACGAAGCTGCGGAGCGTCGCGAACGTCTTCCTTGCGGCCGCGGCGTCCGTCGGCGCGATCAGCAGGCCGCCGCCGATCGAGCCATCCGGGTTCGGGCCGATCGCGACCGCGGTGTCGCCCCACCAGCCGAACAGGCCGTCGAGGCCCCCGATGAGTCCGGCGGACTGGTCGATCTGGCCGAACGTGGAACTCAGCTCCGGGATCGCCCGGAGCTTGTCGAGGAACGCCGTGAGAGCGGCCCCGACGTCGTGCGACTCGGCGTAGAAGAGCGTCGACGCGGGCGCGTGGGCCGACAGGCTGCTCGCCCTGTTCTTCGCGCTGAAGCCGATGTCGACCGACGGGAACGCCGTCTCAGCGACGAGCGCGTCGTCCTCGAATCGAGCGTCCGTTGCCAGCCAGGCTGGGATGAATCCGAGGAAGGTGTCGGTCATGGTCCGCTGGAGACCGCCCGACGGTGCGGCGAGGTTGACGACTGACGTCACGGCCGAGCGATAGTCGACGAAGCCGAACGCGACATAGTCGCGCGAGACCGATGAGAAGGCGGCCTTGAACTCCGGGTCGGCCGCCAGGGTTCCCTGGCCCTTCGTGTCGATCGCGGCTTTGACGGTTGCCTCGCTGCCACCGATCAGGACCTTGTCGGTCACGGCGGCCGCATACCCAGTTGCCGCATAGAGACGTGCCCCGCCGTAGTCCGAGGCGGTCGCGTCAGTCCCGACGACCTTTTCGACCCAGGCTTTGGCCTTGGCCGGGTCGGTGATCGTGACGACGACGAGCTGGTTCCCGAGCCCGGTCATGCCCATGACCGGGCCGCTCTGCGCGTCGCCGGTGGGTGGGCTCAGGTTGGGGGGACCGCTGCCGATGCCGATCTGACCACCGAACCACGGCTGGATATCGGTCGTGAAGGTCTGGCTGTTGTTCGACGCCGCCGCGACGATCCGGTCGAAGACCTCGTTGAGCTTCGGCTGGATGGCGGACTGGTCGGCGAAACCGGGCAGCTTGGACAGGTATGCGGCCAGCTTCTGGCGCTGGTCGCCCGGGAGGTCGAGCCGGTACTCGCCGTACTGGACGGTGTCATTCGGCATGTAGCCGACAGCGATCGACGGTGTCGGACGGCTGCCGCTGGTCAGGGCGAGGATCGCGATCGTGATCCCGACGACGATGGCGATCCCGCCGATCGCGATCGCCCAGCGGACCCCTGATGAGCGGCGCGTGGTGCCGGCGTCGCCGGCGTCGCGCGCCACCGTCTGGGCTGGGGCCGTCTCGTCGGCCGGCTCGACGGCCGGCAGGCTCGGCTCGGCCCAGGTGGGTCCCGGCTGCTCCCAGGTCGGCGTCGGCGTCGGTGTCGGTGTCGGTCCCGGCTGCGCCCAGGTCGGCG
>DATHGS010000138.1:0-6502 GCA_035490155.1 Candidatus Methylomirabilota bacterium
GCCTACCTCGAGTACTACGGCCTGACCGCCTCGGCCCCGAAGCAGGCGCCCGTCAACCTCCCGGCCGACACCCGGGTCGTCGTCTACAACGGCGCCGAGAGCAACCTGACGGCCACGATCGCGTTCCTCGAATCGACGTTCAAGACGAAGGTCGTCCTGGTCAGCGATCCGGCCGCCAGGGCCGACATCGTCATCACGACGACGAGATCGACGCCAATCCTCGTGCCGCCCGCGACGCCGTGAGGGCGCGCGGATCCGAACCGTCCGCGACGCCCTGAGCGCCAGCCGTCCCGCCCCTTGTCAGGCGGGCTCGATCTCCGTCAGCCAGTGCCGATACGCCGGCAGTCGGCCGCGGACGGCGTCGAAGTACCGGTCGCGGACCATTCGCCCGATCGGGCCGATGCCGCCGGAGCCGATCGGCCGGTGGTCGATCTCGATGACCGGCGAGATCTGGACGCCGGTCCCGCACAGGAACATCTCGTCGGCGATGTACAGCTCGGAGCGGTCAATGGAGCGGATCTCGACCGGAACCCCCTCGTTCCCGAGGAGCTCGACCATCGCCTTGCGGGTGACTCCCTCGAGGATGTCGTCGGTCACCGGCGGGGTGATCGCGACCCCGTCGCGGACCATCCACAGGTTCGCCGCCGACGCCTCGTTGACGTGCCCATCGGCCGTCAGGACGATCGCCTCGTCGAAGCCGTTGAGCTCGGCCTCCGACTTCTGGAAGGCCATGTTGACGTAGCCGCCGACGATCTTGCCGCGGGCCGGGAGAGCCTCGTCGGCGTTCCGCCGCCAGGACGACGACATCACCCGGACCCCCGCCTCGGTGTCGATGTAGTTCCCGAACGGGATCGTGATGATGTAGAGCTCGTTGTCGAGATGGTGAAGGCGGACGCCGATCGCCTTAGTCGATTTATAGAACGACGGCCGGACGTAGACGTCCTCGCGGAAGTTGTTCCGGCGAATCGTCTCGACGATGAGCCCGGTCAGCTCGTCGACCGACGGGACGTTCGTCATCAGCATGATTCGACACGACTGGCGAAGGCGCTCGACGTGCTCGCGCAGCTTCAGACCGTAGAGCTTGCCCTGCTCGGCGTTCCAGTAGGCCCGGATCCCCTCGAACGTCGCCGTCCCGTACATGAAGGCGTGGGTCATGATGCTGACCTTCGCGTCCCGCATCGCGACGAAGTTGCCCTCGAAATAGCAGACCAGGTCGTCGAGGTCAGCTGCGGGACTGGGCGCCGCGGGCGCGACATCCGCCTCGGCGGCCGTTGCCGTCGGCTTCGCGGCGGGCGCCTGGGACGTCTTCTGGGTCAGCATGCGAGCGGCGCTCCTGGCTGGATGCGGCGGCGCGAGACGCCGCGGGAGAGGTCGTCGGACGTTCGGCCGAGTATATCAGCGGCCCTGATCACACCCCCGTCAGTCAACCCTGGATTTGTGCCCTGTGTGCACCTGTTGCTCGCCAGGCAGGCCGCGAAGTTCGTCTGGTCGCCAGCCGACCCCAGGAAACGCCTTCCCCCGCACGAATCTTGCAACCAGGCCGACGAAATCGACTCCGGAGAGGCGGCTAGGGGTCCATTCCTCGGCCTAAGGAGCGTGGGGTGAACATAGGGCAGGCCGCGTGCCGGCTGACAAACGCCGGCCGGCGGCCGGGCCTAGAAGGCGCCTGCGAGGGCGGCGATGACGACACCGAGATAGACCAGGTAGAAGGCGCCGCCGACGAGCAGGCGTCGGCCCGTCAGCCGACCCGCTCGAGCCATCGGAATGAAGATGAGCGCCGACGACAGGAAGGCGATGCCCGCTGAGGCGAACGCGAGTCGGCTGTCGTCGGTGAAGTGCCAGGCGGTCGAGGCGAAGAGGAGGGCGACGACTGTCGGGATCGTCGACTGGAACACCATCGCCCCGGTGATGTTGCCCATCGCCAGCGTGTCCTTGCCCTGGCGGATCCAGATGACCGAGTTGAACTTCTCGGGCAGCTCCGTCGCGATCGGGGCGATGACGAGGGCGAGAAGCGCCGGGTCGAGCCCCAGCGAGCTCGCGAGATGCTCGACCGAGCCGACGAAGAAGTAGGCGCCGCCGACGATCAGCGCGAGGGCCGCGACCACCTGGAGGTTGACGGCGCGCAGCCGCGGGACCGCCGGATTCTCGGCGTGGCCGCCCGGGTCGAGCCGGCGGAAACGGAGCGGTGCGAGATCCTCTGCGTCGACGGTCGGATCCGCCTCGAAATGGCCCTTGACGTACCAGGCATAGATGCCGATCAGCCCGGCTGCCACGATCCACTTGAGCCAGACCGGATCGAGCGGCAGGAATGCCGCCCCAACGGCGAGCGCGTAGGCGATCGCGAAGTAGCGCATGTCGTGGGCGAGGACCGTCGTGTCGACCGGCATCGACGTCCGATCCGGGCGCCCGCGCGCGACGACGATGACGGCGACACCGGTCACGAACATCGCGAGCGTCGACAGCATGAACGGCGCACCGAGGATGGCCCCGATACCGACGCCGTCCGCTGCGGCGCTGCCACCGCCGAACAGGATCGCGATGATCGGGATCATCGTCTCCGGCAGCGCCGTCCCGACCGCGGCGAGGACCGATCCGACGGCACCCTCCGCAAGCTCCAGCTTCCGCCCGAACCACTCGATGCCGTTCGTGAACAGCTCGGCGCCGAAGAGGATGATGAGGAAGGCCCCGGCGAGGATGAGGATGTCCACGGTCAGCCCTCCAGGCCGATCGCCAGCCCGACGCTCAGGACAATGACCGCGAGGATGAGGAGGGCGACAACGGCCATCAGCCGCTCGCCGCCGCGCAGGTATCCGACCAGTGACGCCACGACGCGGCTTGCGGATGTCGCGACGACGGCAACCAGGCCCAGCCACAGGAAGCCCGACGCCCGGAGATGGACGAGGTCGTCACCGACCTGGCCGAGGTCGAAACGCGGTCCGCCCGCGAGCGGCTGGACGCCGCTGGCGAGCATCATCGCGGTCCCGACGGCAAGGACTGCCACGGAGACGTAGGTCCCGACCGTCAGGACACGGGCAATGGCTCGCTCGAGAGGGTCCGCGACGGCAACGTTCGCGGACGCCACGGGGGGCAGTCCGGCGTCGCCGTTCACATGAGGCCCCGCTGCAGCATCTGCCACGCAGTGTAAAGGAGGATCGCGACGAACAGGCCTCGCAGGACCCGGATGTCGATCCGCTGGGCCGTCCGCGACCCGAGGGTCGCGCCCAGGAAGACCCCGATGGCCGTCGGTGCGGCGACGTACGGATCGATCCCGCCGCGCAGCAGGTAGATGATCGCGCCGGCGGACGCCGTGATGCCGATCATCAGGTTGCTCGTCGCCGTGGCGACACGGAGCGGCACGCCCATGACGACGTGCATGACCGGCACCTTGATGAGGCCGCCGCCGATGCCGAGCAGGGCCGACACGACGCCGGCCCCGAGGCTTCCGACGACGCCGAAGCCGATCCGCCTGACCCGGTAGCCGGGGCCCGACAGGCGCTCGGCCGTGGACTGGTCGTCGTCACCTTCGACTGCGGGATCCTCAGGTGCGAGGCCGGTATCGAGCGGCGGATCGTCCCGGCGGGCCATCGTCAGCGCGACATAGATCAGGAGTCCCGTGAAGAGCAGCTCTAGGAACCGTTCCGGAACGAGGAAGGCGATGAGGCCACCGGTCATGGCACCGATCGCCGTGAACAGCTCGAGGGTCATCCCGAGGCGGAGGTTCGCGACCCGTCGTTCGAGGTAGACCCCGGCCGCCGCCCCGCTCGTGACGATGACGCAGACGAGGCTGACGCCGATCGCGGTGATCAGCGGCAACCCGAATCCGAGCGTCAGGAGCGGCACGATAAGGATCCCCCCGCCCAGCCCGAGGAGCGACCCGAACAGACCGGCCGCAACTCCGCCGCCGATGAGCAGGAGGACGATCAACACCTCAGCCGAATCCTCGGGCGGATGTCGTCGACGGAGCTCCGCCTCCGATCCTCGGGCGGATGGCGTCGACGGAGCTCCGCCTCCGGCCTCGGAGAGCGGGCATCTGATCCGCGCCGAGGGTGCCGGTTCTTAGGGGCGGAGGTGTTGGGGTGCGTACTGCAGCAGGGCGACGATCCGGGCTCGCTTCAGGGCGATCGCCAGCTCGCGCTGGTGGGCCGCGCACGTCCCCGTCTTGCGGCGGGGCTCGATCTTCGCCCGCTCCGACAGGTAGCGCCGGAGCCTGTTCACTTCCTTGTAGTCGATCCCCTCGGTCTTGTCGGCGCAGAAGGCGCAGACCTTCCGACGCCGGCGATCCCGGTAGTAGTCGTCTCGTTTCTTGGCTCGTGCTGCTGGCGGCATGTGTCTATCTCCTCGGGCGCCGGCGGTCTCGTCGACCGTGGCGCGTGTTAATCAGTATCAGAACGGAAGGTCAGAACGGAAGGTCGTCGAGCTCGGTGTCGTCGAAGTTTCCGCCGCCCCCGCCCCCGCCCCGGGACGGGCCGGCCGACGAACCACCGGCGGAACTGCCGCCCGCAGCCGCGGCCGCCGGAGCGGCGAACTGGCCCTCGCCCTCCTCGCGCGGTCGCTTCTCGAGGTTGACGACGCTGTCGGCCGTGATCTCGAGCGAGGTCCGCTTCTGGCCGTCCCGGCCCTCGAATTCCCGTGTCTTGAAGCGACCCTCGACGAAGACCTTGTTGCCCTTGCGGAGGGTCTCGGCGGCACGCTCGGCACGATCGCCCCAGACGCTGACCCGGAACCAGTCGGTCGCCTCGACCCACTCGCCGGTCTGCTGGTTTTTCGTGCTCTGGTTCACCGCGACGTTGAACTGGGTGACCGGTCGACCGTTCGGCGTGTAGCGCATCTCGGGGTCAGCGCCCAGGTTGCCGATGATCATCGCCTTGCAGAGTGCCATCTCAGCGCCTCAATCAATCGCGGCCGGAGCCGCCTCGGTCTCGGACTCGTCGATTCGTTCCGTGGTGTCGAAGTCGTCTTCGTCCTCGTCGGCGGACGGCAGGTCCGGACCCTCGATGCCGTCCTCATCCTCGCCCTCCGCACCGGCACGGGCGGCCCGGACCGGCCGCTCGATGCGGGTCACGAGGTGTCGGATGACCTCCTCGGTGATCAGCAGGAGGCGTTCCACCTCGACGATCGCCTCGGGCGGCGCCTCGAAGAGGACGATGTGGTAGGAGCCCTCGCGAAAGGCGCCGATCTGGTAGGCCAGTCGACGGCGTCCCCACGGGGCGACCTTGACGATCTGGCCGCCGGCTGCGAGCAGCTGTCGGGTGGTGCGGTCGATGACCGCCTGGGCCTTGTCGTCCGCGACGTCGGGTCGCAGGATGAGCATGAGTTCGTATCGGCGCATGCGCCAGGACACTCCTTCCAATGGGATCTGCCCCGCTGACGGCAAAGCCGGCGCGGAACCGAAAGGAAACGGGACGGAGTGTAGCACCAGACGCAGGCTGGAGCTGGCACCCTGTATTCTCTCGGCCAGTTCTCATCTCGTCGCCAGCGACCCAAACCGGGGAGGCTCAGTGCCCGCCAGCACCATCCTGATCATCGATGCCGACACAGGTTCCGCCGAGACGATCTCGGCAATCCTGACCGGCGCCGGTTACACGGTCACCACGATGGCCGACCCGAAAGAAGCCATTCCCAAGGTCGCCGACCACCAGCTGACGATCATCGACGTCGTCCGTGGGCCCAAGACGGCCTTCGACGTCTGCCGCGAGATCCGCTCGAACGCAGCGTCCTCGCTGTTGCCCGTCCTGTGCGTCGGGCAGTCCGACGACGTCGAGGAGCGAATCCACTTCCTCGAGGCCGGGGCGGACGATGTCATGGCCAAGCCGTTCGACGCCCGCGAGCTCGAGGCCCGGGTCGAGGCGCTCGTGCTCCGCTTCCAGCGCTCGAGGGACATGTCCGCGGTCGTTTCGGCCGACGGCCTGACGATGAGTCACCGGCGTCAGAGCGTGGCGGTCCACAGCCCGAAGGGCGGCGTCGGGACGACGACCATCGCCACGAACCTGGCGATGGTGGCCGCCGGTCAGCGGCCGGAGCGCGTCGCCCTCGTCGACTTGCATCTTCAGTTCGGCCAGGTGGCGACGCACCTCAATCTCGACGTCAAGCAGTCACTCGCCGACATCGCCCGCGACGACTCCGCCATGCGCGAGCCGGAGCTCCTGCGAACGTACGCGCAGCGTCACGACAGCGGCCTCCACGTCTTCGCCGCACCGACCTCCCCGGAGCTTGCCGAGGGCATCACGGCCAAGCACGTCGACCGGATCCTGACGACGATGCTCCAGACGTACGACTCGGTCGTCATCGACACCGGGTCGTGGCTCGACGAGCGGACCATGACGGCATTCGAGCACGCCGAGACCGTCCTGTTCGCGGTCTGCCCGGAGATCGGCGCCCTGAAGGCGCTCCACTCGCTGCTCGACTACCTCAACGAGGCAGGCTCGGTCTCGGCCAAGAGCACGTTCGTCCTCAACAACATGTTTGCCCGCGAGATCCTTCGGCTGCGGGACGTCGAGAGCGC
>DATHGS010000139.1:0-7949 GCA_035490155.1 Candidatus Methylomirabilota bacterium
GGGCAACGACGGCGATGCTGAGCTGGGGGAGGGCGCGATAGCTCCGGTCGGTGACTGCGAGCCGCTGGGCGCTGATGGCGAGGCCGAGCTCTGCAGGGCCATTGATGGGGACTGAGTTCCGCATCCATTCGCCCCGAGCGCGATCACGACAACCAATGTTGCAAGCCGCATAAGAGTGGTCACCGTAACGAGGATGGTCCGTCAAGCGTGTCTCGCCGATGTCGCTGCGTCCCGCGTCCGCCTTGACCCATGCCTCGCCGTGGCCCATTCTCCGATCCGGCGATGGGGCTCGCCGCTGAAACCGCCCGGCTCGCCTGGGCTGATGGCTCCTGACGACCTACGTCGGCGCACGTCAGGAGGCCACGTCATTGCCCCTCGTCTTCATCGCTCTCGGTGGCGCCGGAGGTGCGGTCGCCCGCTACCTGATCGACAGCTGGATCGCGCAACGCGCGGCAGGTGCGTTCCCGTGGGGCACGTTGGTCATCAACGTGTCGGGGTCGCTCGTGCTCGGGCTGCTGTTCGCCCTCGCGACCGAGCGTGACGTCCTTCCAGCTACTGTCCGGTCGCCCCTCATGATCGGCTTTATCGGCGCATACACGACGTTCTCGACGCTCATGCTCGAAAGCTGGCGGCTTATCGAGGACGGCGCGGTCGGGCTCGCGCTCGCCAACGTCGTCGGCTCGGCCGTCCTCGGCCTTTCGGCCGTCTTCATCGGTCTCGCGCTCGGGAGGGTGCTGGCATGAGGCTCGACGGGACCGGGCTCCTCGCCCGGATCTACATCGGCGAATCCGATACCTGGCATGGTCGGCCGCTTTACGAGGCGATCGTCCACATGCTGCGCGAGCGCGGGCTCGCAGGGGCGACCGTCCTGCGTGGTATCGAAGGCTTTGGCGCGAAGCAGCACCTCCACACGACCAGAATCCTGAGCCTGTCACAGGACCTGCCGATCCTGATCGAGATTGTCGACCAGGAAGATCGGCTCCGCGCGGTCCTGCCCGAGCTCGACGCGATGGTGGCCGACGGCCTGATCACGCTCGAGCGCGTCGAGGTGATCGCGTACCGCGCCAAGGGTGACCAAGCCTGACGGGCCCGCGGACATTGAGAAAGGCGCCTCACCCGCGTAACGGGGAGGCGCCCAGCTTGGAAGTTCTGGTTATGAGGACCGCCGATGCCGGCGGCCTCGCGTCAGGCTAATGGTTGCCCTTTGCTCCGTGCGTTTTCACCTTGGTCGCGCCTGTGTGCGCTTGGCCGTGGGTCGAGCTGTGGGTGTGGACACGGGAGTGAGTGGGGCGTTTCACATCCGCAGTGGTCGGCGAGGTGTCGCCCGTGGCAGCCACGGGTGCCGGCGCAGCGACGAGTACCGGCGCGACGGAACCGAGGTTCTTGCCCTTGGTCGCAAAGTAGCTGACGCAATCGCCCTGGTTCTTGAAGCTGTTCCCCTGGTTGTCGATCATCGACACCCACCCGCCGTCCTTGCAGTCGTTCTTTACAGGGACGACCTCGGTCACGACGACGTTGTCGAGGGCCGGACCAAATTCGCCGGCGACGGTGCTCGTGAATGTCAGCACCGAGGTCGCGCTCGTCGCGAGGAAGGAATAGGCCGACAGGACCCACTTCATATCGGTCTGGGTGTTACCCGCTGCCAGAGTGTCGAATGTGT
This sequence comes from Candidatus Methylomirabilota bacterium, assembly GCA_035490155.1. GTDB lineage: Bacteria > Chloroflexota > Limnocylindria > Limnocylindrales > CSP1-4 > CF-46. Next base: position 1,661 of record DATHGS010000139.1, read on the forward strand.
AGCCGGTCGTCGGGCCACCTGTCGCGTTGACATTCAGTGTCTTCGTCGTGGGGAGACCGACCGGGTTGCCGGACAGATCGAAGTTCACGACGTACGTGTTGCCGATCGTTGTCGTCAGGGTCTGGCTGATTGCACCGGCGTCGAAGCCGTTGAGGTCGATGCTCCTCGAGCCGTTCGAGGCCGTCCAGTAGGTACCGATCCAGTCGATGCTTCCGCTGTCGACTGACCAGCCCGTGAGCGCTGTGCTGCCTGGAGTGAGCGTGTCGAATGCGGCACCGGAAAATGTGCCCTCTTCAAAGCTGCCGTTGGTGGCGCCGGTGAACGCGAATGTGGACCCGGCGAGCGACATCGACGCAACGAGTGCGAAGGCCGCGCTAACGATTGACCGTCTCTTCACAGGTTTCTCCTTTCCGTGAGCGAGATGGGTTTGGTACGAGGGTGCCCCGAAAATGTGCGTGCTCCCACCATCTATTCGGCCATCGGGCGGAAACTTTGGTACTACGGGCATGCGATGCTGGCCGAGTGATCACCCGCACCGACCACCAATTTGCGGCCTAAGCGTGACGCGACTCGCCGTCGGACTGGCTCTGCTGGCAATCGTTTCTGGCTGTGGGATTGGTATCGGGCCTCGGCACAGTCCGGTGCCACCGCCGACCCTCGCTGAGGCTCTGGCGTACCTCGATTCGGTCAAAGCCGTGATCAGGACGCGTGACCTCAGCCACCTCTGTGACGCGTTCGGCGGCGGCACCTGCGCTCGCGCCCTGCGGGGGGCTGACCCGGCGGCGGTTCCGACCGCCGATCCGATCGTGATCGGCACAGCGATCATCCCGCCCACGACATCTGCCAATGGCACCTGGTCGGACGGAGGCCGCGTCCTCAAGCTCTGCGGGCGAGATGGCCTCGATCGGCCGTACTACTCGGAGATGCTCGTGTTCAACGATGGCCAACGGATCATTTCGATCGAACCCGTTTACTGGATCGGGATGAGAATTGCGACGAGCCAGCTCACAGAAGCGTCACCCGCGTCGCCACCGCCTTGCCCGAGCTGAGATACGCGCGGTCCGTCGTCCGATTCTCGCCCCGCGAGTACATGCGACCCGAATTACGCCGAGGCCCGCCCGAATCGGGCTGAAACTGTCGATCCGACTCGCCGCACGAATATTCGAGACCAAACCGGGGCTCCAACGCGTCTCGGACGTCGGATACAGTCGCCCCGCGAGAATCGGGAGGCGCGGCGCGCCCGGTCGCACATCCAGGCGCCCGCGCCGTGCGTATCAAGCTCCGGAACGTTCCTGGGGAGTGAGGCCCCGTGGCTACCCTCGCCACGGGGCCTCGAACCGTCCGCGGCTGGACGGCACATGCCCGGGTCCGCGCGCCCAACCAGAAAATCCGGCGTTCGGCAGTCGCACGTATCTTTCTTGAGACGCCGCGCTCCGCATGCCCGGGTTCCCCCTCCGGCGCCGAGTGCGCGGCGAGATTGGGAGGTAGCCCATGCGGTTCACCCACAGGCTGTGCGTCAGCATCTCTGTCTCGGTCGCGCTGACTCTCGGGGTCGTGGTCAGCGGCTCGGCATTGGCCGGCGGCCGACCCATCTCGGTCACTATCAGTGGCGCAGCCGAGGCCCCCGGGCCGGCCGATCCAGACGGATCCGGCACCGCCTCGTTCACGTTCAACCCGGGTCTCGGCCAGGTCTGCTACGACTACACCGTGACCGGTGTCGCGCCACTCACGGCCGCCCACATCCACATCGCGCCCGCGGGTTTGCCCGGCCCGGTCGTCATCCCGACTCCGCCCACGAGCGCAACCGGCGGAAGCGGCTGCGTCACGGCAAATCGCGACCTGATCGTCGCGATCCTCGAAAACCCGAGCTCCTACTACTTCAACGTCCACAACGCGGACTTCCCGGCCGGCGCACTGCGAGGTCAGCTGACGCGTCATCCCTGAGCAAAGTTACCGGGGGAGTGAGGCCCCGCGGCAACCCTCGCCGCGGGGCCTCGTACTGTCCGCCGCTACACTCGGCAAATGACGACGACCGAGCGACCGAACGCCCTCGATCCGGCCCAGATCGACGGCCTCGTCGACATGGATCCGGAAGCATTTCGATCGGCCGCCCACGCCGCGGTCGACCTCATGGCCGACTATCTCGCCTCGGTCGAGGAGTACGCCGTCTTTCCGACGGTCGAGCCGGGCTCGATCGGCCCGGCCTTCCCGACGGCCGCGCCGGAGATGAGCGAGCCGATCGGGTCGATCCTGGCCGACTACTCGCGGCTGATCGAGCCGAACGCCACCCACTGGCAGCACCCGGGCTTCCTCGCGTACTTCGGGACGACCGCGTCCGGAGCCGGGATCATCGGCGAGATGCTGACCGCGGCACTCGGCCAGAACGCGATGCTCTGGCGGACCTCGCCGATCGCGACGGAGCTCGAGGGCGTCGTCGTCGGCTGGCTCCGCCAGGCCCTCGGCCTGCCCGACGCGTTCGACGGGCTCATCACCGACACGGCCTCCACCTCCTCGCTGATCGCCCTGGCGGCGGCCCGTGAAGTCGCCGGCGTCGAGGCCTCGGCCCGCGGGATCGGTGGTCGCCCGGACGTTGGGCAGATGCGCGTGTATGCATCGGCGGAGGCGCACTCCTCGATCGAAAAGGCGTGCATGACGCTCGGTCTGGGACGCGATGCGCTCGTCAAGATCGCGACGAACGATCGCTTCGAGCTGCTCCCTGACGAGCTGAAGGCCACGGTCGCGAGGGACCGGGACGCCGGCCTCCGCCCGATCGCCATCGTCGCGACGGTCGGGACGACATCGTCGACATCGGTCGATCCGGTGGCCGCACTCGCCGACATCGCGGCCGCCGAGGGCCTCTGGCTCCACGTCGACGCCGCGTACGCAGGCGCGGTCGCGATCTGCCCCGAGCTCCGCGCCCCATTCGCCGGCTGGGATCGCGCCGATTCCATCGTCGTCAACCCCCACAAGTGGCTCTTCACGCCGCTCGACGCGTCGCTGCTCCTCACCCGCCGGATGGACGCGCTGCGGGCCGCGTTCAGCCTCGTCCCGGAGTACCTCCTGACCCTCGATCGCGAGACGCCGGTTCGCGACTACAACGAGTACACGCCGCAACTCGGGCGGCGGTTTCGCGCGCTCAAGCTGTGGATGCTGCTGCGCTGGTTCGGGCTCGAGGGACTCCGCCGCCGGATCCGCCACCACCTGGAGCTGACCGCCGATTTCGCTGCGGCAGTCGATGCCGCACCGGACTGGGAGCGCCTCGCGCCGGTGCCGTTCTCGACGGTCTGCTTCCGCTACCGCCCGGAGCGGCTCGTCGCCGACGAGACTGCGCTCGATGTAGCCAACGCCGCGATCATGGACGCCGTCAACCGCAGCGGCGAGGTCTTCCTCTCTCATACTCGGCTGGCCGGTCGGTTCACGATCCGCCTGGCCATCGGCAATCTCCGGACGGAGGCTCGTCACGTCGAGCGGGCGTGGGAGCTCCTCCAATCGGCCGCACGAGAGGTCGCGCCATGACCGAACCCATCGAGGTCCTCTACTTCTACCGAACGAAGTGGGGCGCCCACGACGAGTTCATGCGGCTTTTCCGCAAGAACCACTGGCCGATCCTGCGAGAACAGCTCGCGGAGGGCCGCTTCACCGACGTCCATCTCGCGACGCCGCGTTTCCACGGCGACGGTCGGGCCGACTGGGACATCGTTGTCTCGATCACCTATCGCGACTGGGCGTCGATCGAGGAGCACAGCGAGGCCGAGATCGCTCGTCGGCTCTACCCGGACCAGGACGTCTTCAAGGCCGAGGAACAGCGGCGCTTCGAGCTGCTCGACGCACACTGGGATGTGCCCGTGGAGCGTCGACCGCTGGAGTAAACTCATGCCACGGGGAAGCGGTCTGGGCGTGGCCTGGAGCCCTGCCGCTGGCCTGGACCCCGAGCCTGCTACCGTGGAGCCGTGGCGACAAAACATCTCCGATTCGCGCTGCTCGAGGTGAGCTTCGCTGGTGCGCCCCTCCCGAGCGCCACGATGGACCTCTGGACCGATGACTCCGGCGTGACGCGCTGGTCGGCGCGGGCGCTGATGCCCGTGACGCAGCAGGCGGAGGCCGGCCGGTTGAGCGGCAAGCTCAAGGACGGCCGGCTCGTCGCCGGCGAGGTCGAGGTCGCCAACCGACAGATGGGCCCGGGCGGGCCGCGCGGCCAGACGCTCGTCGAGCTTCATGGCTCCGGCGATCTCGAGGGCCTCGACGGCCCGACGGAGGCGTAGCCAAGCGCCGATAATGGCGCCCTGGGCCCGGCTGAGCCCGGCTCCCATGACTCCCAGGAGGACCCTCGCCCGCCGATGCCGCCGATCACCGAGCTGACCCGGATCGAACCCGTCCACCTAGGCCGCATCGAGCGGCAGGGAATCTTCACGACGGGCCTGCTCCTCGAGGTGTCGGAGACGCCGACCCGCCGCCAGACCCTGGCCGACCAGGTCGACGCCACGACGAACGACGTCCTCGAGTGGCGCGACGAGGCCCTGATGCTGAATCTGGCGAGCTTCGGGCCCGAGGATCATCAGCTGCTGATGCAGGCTGGTATCGACGGTCTCCGCGACATCCTCAAGCTCTCGCTCGAGGAGTTCAGGGCGCGCCTGGCACGGGCTGCGGCGGAGCTCAACATGGAGCTGCCGCCGGACATCGTGATCGAGGGCTGGTGGGAGCAGGCCAAAACGCTCGAGGAAGCCTGAGCGCTCGACCCGGCGACCTGCGGGCTACCATGGCTCAGTGAATTCCCGCTTCGGCCAATGGATTGCCGCGATCCTGACGGCGCTTGCGACGGCCGTCGTCATCGTTGCCGTGGCGATCGTGCCGTTCCTGACACCTCCCTGGGTCGACTTCGACCAGGGCTGGGCCGGGGCGATCGGCTACACGGGCTTCACCCACGACGAGCTGCGCACGGCAACCAATGCCATCCTCGCGGACCTCGTCGTCGGGCCACCGGACTTCGACGTGACGATCCGCGGCGTGCCGGTCCTCAACGAGCGGGAGCGGGCCCACATGCGCGACGTGCGAGGGGTGTTTGCAAGGTTCGCCGTCCTTGCGGTCCTGGCCGCCGTCGGGCTGGTGGCTGCCTATGTCGGGGCGCGGCGGCTCGGTCACCCCGAGCGCGCCTGGTCGGCGATTCGAAGCGGCGCCCGTGGACTGATGGTGGGCGTGGTCGTCGCCGGGTTCATCGCTTTCTTCGCCTTCGACGCTGCCTTCGAGGTCTTCCACCAGCTGTTCTTCCCAGGCGGCACCTACACGTTCAATCCGCCCACCGATCGCCTCGTTCAGCTCTTCCCCGACGCCTTCTGGTCGGAGACGACGATGGCCGTCGGTGCTGTCGTCCTCGTCCTGTCGCTGCTGGTGGCGAGGTTTGCCGCTCGACATGCGCGCGGCGCGGCGAACAACCGCGTCGAAACCGCTCGCGTCGTCGCCCCGGAGGCCGTCGGATGAGCGGCGTTCCGGTTGCCCGCCTGTTCGGGATCGAGATCCGGATCCACCTCTCGTGGATCTTCATCGTCGCGATCATCACGGTGACCGTCGGCGGTCGGCTCAACATCGTGGAGCCCGGTTTCGACCCCGTGGTCGCCTGGATCATCGGTGCCGTCGCGTCGCTCGGGTTCCTGCTCAGCGTCGTCGTGCACGAGCTCGCTCACGCCCTCGTGTCGCGCCGGACCGGCACCCCGGTCGACACGATATCGGTCCATTTCGTTGGGTCGCCAACCGCCGTCGACGCCCGGGCGACGTCCGCCCGCGCCGAGATCGCGGTAGCGCTCGCCGGACCATTGACGAGCCTGGCGATCGGCGGAGCGCTCATCGTCTTCTCGATCGTCGAGCTGGCGATCGGTGGGATGGTGCTCGACGCTCTCGCCGACATCACGTTCATCATCGGTGGCCTTGACCTCGTCCTCGGGATCATCAGCCTGATCCCGGCGTTTCCGCTCGACGGTGGCCGGATCGTTCGGGGCATCGTCTGGCTGCGGACGGGCAATGAACGGGGCGGCACGCGGGCGGCCGGTCGCGTCGGCCGCTGGGCCGGTCGCTTCTTCCTGGGCGCCGGACTCGCGGTAATCCTGGCAAACGACCCGGTCGACGGGGCGATGCTCGGCCTGGCCGGCTGGTTCCTGATGGCGTCGGCCCGATCGGTCGATCGCTGGCTCGTCCTCGACGGGCTCATCTCCGGCGTGCGGGTCGGTGAGGCGATGGAAGCGGATCTCGAGACGATCTCGCCGCAACTGACCCTCGACACGTTCGCCCGAAGCGTTCT
>DATHGS010000140.1:0-2600 GCA_035490155.1 Candidatus Methylomirabilota bacterium
CGCTGGTCGTGCCCGTCGACTACGCGACGTATTGCTCGGCGGCCGTCGCTCGCGAGGCCGCGCTGTTCCTCGTCGACCAGCGCGAGCAGTTCCTGGCAAACCGCGACGCCGGCCTGTTCGACGACTACCCGGACCCGACGGCGACGATCGGCGAGGCAATCGTCGCCGGCACGCGGCGGCCAGCTCACGGGCGGGTCGTCGTCAGCCATCTCGGCGTCGGCCTTGCAGATCTCGTCTTTGGCGCCGCAATTCTCCGCCGCGCCGACGCCGCCGGTCTTGGGACCACGCTTCCGGGCTGATCCCGGGAATGGCGACGTTCTCGCCTCCGGGCTTATTCCTCGCTGATGGGCAGTGGCCCGTCCGGCACCTCGATGAGGACGCGGCCGTCCTCGATGACCACCGGGTAGACCTCGAGCGGCAGCTCGGCGGGCGGGTCCAGTGGCTCGCCGTCGGACAGGTCGAAGCGCGACAGGTGAAGCGCGCAGGTGATCGTGCCGGCTGTCAGGAAGCCCTTGTCGAGCTCGAAGTATTCGTGGCTGCAGACGCCCTGGATCGCCCTGAAGTCGCCGCCGTTGTTGATCACGAGGACCTGGTCCGTTCCGTCGACCCAGACCATCTTCATCTCGCCGTCGCCGACCTCGTCGACGCCGAGCAGGTCGATCCGACGCATCAGGTCGTTGAGATTTGTGCCAGATCCGATCGTCCGAAATCGCACGACAGAGGAGACCCCATCGCCGCGCCGGTGGATCCTGCGGTCGTTTCGACCATGCGGAACGGTTTCGCTTGGCGGACCGGTTCCGCTCGATCGAAATCACTCGCACAAGGCGGAGACCCGAGGACGGTCCCCGCGACTCGTACGAAATCGGACAACTCGTTACCTTCCGGCAACGGTCGGAAGTGGTTCCACACGCTGGCGTGGCTCTGTCGCACAGCTCCGGCGCGGGACGCAACCCGGGGTTGCGGCGGTATCACGCCGCAGCTGCGCCTTCGAGCCCGGCGTTCCACTTGGCCTCGAGCAACCCGCGCAGGCGTTCACGCTCGTCGTCGAGGGGCACCCGCGCGACAACCGGCTCGAGGAATCCGAGGACGATGAACTTGCGGGCCTCGTCCGGCGGGATGCCGCGGCTCTCGAGATAGAAGAGCTGCGTTTCGTCGATCGGCCCGACCGAGCTCGAATGGGCCGCCCGGCGGCAGTTGGGCTGGTCGATCTCGAGGCTCGGGATCGCCACGGATCGGGTCTTCTTCGAGAGGTTCATGCCGAACTCGCCGAGAAAGCTGTCGGTCCCGACCGCCGTCTTGTCGATCGTGATCATGCCCTTCATGTAGCTCCGGGCGGCATCGATCAGGACGCCCTTCGAGAGGAGGTTGCCGGTCGTGTCGCGGCCGACATGGCGGGTGTACGAGGTCAGGTCGAACAGCTGCTCGTCGGCGCCGAAGACGATCTCGACCTGCTCGACCGAGCTCCGATCGCCGTCGAGCCGATTGTCGACCCGGCTTCGAACGAGCCGACCGCCGAGCTGGGCGAGCGCCCAATGGAGGTTGGCGCCCGCGCCGATCGCTGCCTGGCGGTGTTGCAGCACGACCTGCGACGGGCCGAAATCCTGGATGCTCGCGACTCGCAATTCGGCATCGGCCGCCAGATCGATCTCGAGGGTGCCGGCGAACAGCGACTGGCCGCCGCTCGCCGACGCCGCGGCTGGCCGCCGCGACGGCCCGAGATCCTCGACGAGCGCGACCTTCGCACCCTTCCCGAGTCGGACGAAGGTCCGTGTGAGGAGCGCCCGGTCGGGCGCGCCCGCCGCCCAGCGAAGGACGAACGGCTCGTCGAGGGAGACGCCATCGGGGACGATCAGTCGGACGCCCTGGCTCCAGAAGGCCCGCGTCAGCATCGCCAGCTTGTCGCTCGCCAAGAGGAGCGCGCCGCCCTCCAACTCCGCCCGGAAGCCCGCTGCGTCCCGCGCCAGCGCCGCCCCGAACGTCTCGAGGACAACGCCGCGAGCCCGGGCCGCCTCGGACAACCCGATCGAGCTGACACCGTCCTCGTCGAGCTCGATGAGGCCGCTCGTTCCGGCCGGCACGACAGCGCCGAGAGCGTCGGCGGATGAGGCACTCGCGCTGGCCGTGCGGATGAACGGCCGAACGGCGAAGAGGTCGGCAGCGCGAAGATCGATGTAGGGCGTGTAGAGCTGGTTTGATTCGACCGGTAGCGACTCGAACGCGGCGAAGGCTGCGAGGCGCTCGTCCCGCAGCCAGGCCGGCTCGTCACGTTCCGCGGCGAGCGCCTCGGCCAGACCGCGGTCGGCGAAGTCGAACGGCAGATCTGCGGGAGCCCGGCGCGGCGTGCGTGCGGTCGTCGCCCGCGTGGTACGGGCGAGCGTCACCCGAGCGACCCCTCCATCTCGAGCTTGACGAGGCGGTTGAACTCGATCGCGTACTCCATCGGGAGTTCCTTCGTGAACACCTCGAGGAAGCCCTGGACGATCAGGTTCTGCGCCTCGTTCTCGGTCAGGCCGCGGCTCATCAGGTAGAAGACCTGCTCGGCGCTGATCTTGCCGACGGTGGCCTCGTGGGTCATCGTCGTGTCGTCTTCCTGGATGTCG